>DATMYU010000383.1:0-14794 GCA_035560775.1 Desulfosporosinus sp. | reverse complement strand
ACTTTAGAAAATAACTAAGGAGATTACTGCTCCAGCGATTATGATCCATAGGGTATCAATTTTGGTAAACCGCTGTACTCCAAAAGCTGCTAAAGCAATTCCCCAAGTGGGCCAATCTACTAACGAGCTACCCGTCAATTTAAAAACAACTGCCCATAGCGTCCCGAAAAATGCAGCTACAATTCCTTTAATGACCATTTTAACGTTATCTACCTGGCCTGCTCGATTATAAAGGTCCGAAATGATATTTACAATAGCAAACGACGGTAAATACATATTTGCCATTGCCAATGCAGCGCCAAAGACACCTGCCACTTTGTATCCAATAAATCCCGAAATAACCGTGACCGGACCAGGAGTTAGTAAGCTCAAGGCTAAAGCAACTCCAAATTCCTTATCAGTGACAAAGTGATACTGATTAACCATAGCATCCTGGATGAACGGCAGCATAGCGTAGCCACTGCCAAAGGTTAGCCCCCCGATCCCAAATAATGTGTTTCCTAGCTTTTGAAATGCGGGATTGCTAAAATTGATAGCAAAATTGATGACCAGAAGCACAGCCAGCATAATTAACATACCCAGGTACTTTTTCTTACTGAACTCAAATCTAATCGCCGAAACTGCCCTTGGAGAGGACTTTTTGGCGACCCAAAACTTTTTATCCATAACTGTTTTCCAACCAGGAAACGCAATCGTCAAAAAGGTAAACCCTAGACTTACTACTCCAGCAGCTAGAAGAAGGGTTATGATATTTACCTTCAAGAAATACACCATTACAAATCCGCCGACTGCCAAGATCGTCAACTGAAGGGTGTTTACCCCTTTCTTCCATAAATCCATAATGGTGTTAAATACTAAACCTACAACTAAAGCGCCGACTCCTTTAAATAACGATGATACTAAGGGAACATCGTTATAGTTTAGATAGAGGTAGGCAAGAATGACCATGACTACAAAACAAGGAATCACAAAAAAGATACTGGCCACTAATGCACCAGGAAAACCCCTCAGGAAATATCCGATGTAGGTGTTTAGATTTACAGCAGATGACCCCGGTAAAAGTTGCGAAAGGGCTAACCCATTCAAATATTCCGCATCTGTCATCCAGTTTTTCTTATCTACCAAGGATTTTTTGGCTTCGCCCAGAGCTGCTAGACTGAAAGACACAAGACCTATATGAAGAAAGGTCTTAGCAATTTCAAAGAGGCTCACCAACCTAGGGAGTTCCAACGGCTGGTTAATCCCACTTCCCGTTTTCTTCTCCATGAATTAAACCTCCTAATTGCACAAACTACTTTTAAGCAATAATTAGCAGGGAATCAAACCGCATTGATCTATAATTAAAGAACCCTCCGGTCCAGTAAGAAGATCGACAAATGATTGAGCCAATTCGGAATGTTGGCTATCCTTAGCTAGACCGACCGCAAATTCAATGGGGTTACCATGAATGATCACATTTTTCCCTGGAATCTTACTTTCCACTGTAACAAAAGCCTGATCATAATAATTAGCATAAGCAGGGTTAGAAAGGTTAATCTTCGCTGGTAGAACTATATATGGCAGCCCTAATTGTTTGGCCTCCGAAGAATAAAGAAAAGCATAATCAACCTCCCCCTTAAACAAAGCCCTAGATAGATCTAATGATTTAGGGTACGTAGAGTAAGGTAGACAGGCAGCTTCCATAGTTGAGTAGAGACCTGGCCGATCATAAAATATTTCAGCCAATTGCCAAACCATCAATGTCCTATAGCCACGGGGAACAAGATGATGGTCAGAGCGTGCAAAACTAACTTGCGGCTTTAGTAATGTGTCAACCCAATTTTCTTGAGTGATCTCCTTACTTCCCCTTGAAGAGTGATTATAAGCAATAACAATTTGATCGGCAGCAAAAACAAAGTAATGTTCCACCAGATCAGGTGCCAGCAACTCTGCAAATAGTGCTTGGTCAGCTAGAGCAATGATGTCGTATTTTTCTCCAGATAATAACCGTTTGGCACCCTCCCTTGAACCAACCCCGATCAACTCGAATTTTAGACCTGAGTTTTGTATTAAAAATCGTTCTTGACATTTTTCCATAACTTGCTGTAATACAGCTGCATAAATTATTCTAAGAGTCTTTTGAGAAGCAATCATGTTAAGTTCACCCCCCCTTCTCCTTCGGTCAAAGATTCCTCAAACTGGAAATATGCTTGCAAAAAATTCTCTATCTTTGCTTTTTGTTGAGCGATGTACTTCGCCCATACCTTTAATGACGCTTCTCCTTGGGGTGTTAATTTGTAAAGTCGCCTACCAGGGCCTGACTCGCCGACTTCCCAATGGGATTTAATTAATCCTTCCTTATCCATACGCCTTAGATTTCGATAAACGGTTGCTGCATCAGCTTCTCCGCTCTTAAAATCGGCTTCATTTAAGCGTTGGATCAATTCATACCCGTGAGAAGGCCTTTGTCCTAACAGGAGAAGTAATTCGGCTCGGATTGAACGCTCAATCGGAATAGTTAGTTCAGATTCATTTACCTTCTCTACGTTCTCTTCATTCATATGTGTTCACCTCAGCTACTATCACTGTGCATATAGTCTCATTGCATATGTATTCTACATTTTTTAAGTATGTCCTTCTTTGCATAGAAAAAATATTTTCCAAGTTAACTCCACAAGCCAGCTCCTATCTGAAATGGACATAAAGAAAACTTGGCTGACGCCCACGAAGACACTGTCTTCGCACGTATTAGCCTTCTTGCAGACACTGTCTTCGACGTATTAGTCATTCTGTCAGCCGCAGGCGCTGGCCAAGGATGGCCGAGTGTCCCTGTAGCCAAGACTCGAACAGGACGTTCGAGGTTAGAGCGCCGCCAAGGATGGCAAGGCGCCGTGATGGCGAGTAGGGACCGCAGGCGGCCGCCTTAGTTGCACTTATACCACCAGAATTAGGCTACTCAAAAACTTATACCTTCTGTATAGGTATGAAAAACCTCGGCTGCGCCTCGGTCCTTCTATTGTTCACGGATATCAGAAATTTGGTATTCATAGGGGCACGAAGCATCGTGCCCCTACAGGAACAATTGTATCCACCTTACAGGACCCAAAACTTATACTTTCTGCCTTGAAAGCGGCATAGGGGCCTGATACATTAAAAAAGAGGAGAGTATTTACTCTCCTCTTTTCAGACCTTAAGTTTAAGCTCATTGATTATTCAGCTGGATTAGGTGCTTCAACTGGACAAACCCCAGCGCAAGCGCCACAATCTGTACAAAGTGCTGCATCAATAACGAAACGATCGTCACCTTCGCTAATTGCAGAAACTGGACATTCTCCTTCGCAAGCACCACAACTAATGCATTCCGAGTTAATAACGTATGCCATGTACAACATCCCCTTTTTCTTTGACTTCAAAATCAATATACCAAAGCTTCGGAAAAAAGGCAAGAGAAATTTTGTACAAGCCTAAAAACCTAAGTAGACGAAAGAACAAAATTAGAGTTCTCGTTCTGGTCGATACGGTACTTGGTAAAGCCGACGCATACAATGCGAGCAATAGGGCAAGACGCGATTACTCACATGATTACGTCGAAAAATAATGTGGTCCAAATCTTCATGTTCAAAACCACAGGAACGACATTTTTCCATCATCGATTATCCCCTCCTACTTTGTGTGATTCTGTACAAATAATTCACACTAATAGTATGTCCCTTAGCCCAGAAATTAAACACAACACGGTTTTTAGAACTGCTTGCTTAAAATTCGAGTTAGATGAGCAAGTGTGTAACATTCATACATTAGGCAAGATGGGAGAAACAATTTAACATAGGGAGTCTCCGACCAGCGATGCTCTGGGAGTGTATTCAGCCATAGCACTTGGCGAACCTGACGACTGATCCCTTGAAGCAAGGCTGCTGCCTTTTCTCCCTCAAGGGTTTGTGCATCACTGACAATGAGCAAGAGTGTTTGCCTGTTCATAACATCTGGAAATTCGGTGTTCAGTGTTTCCAATGCCTTAGCCAGATTGGTCCCTCCACCCCATTCTTTACCCGTCGCAGCGAAGGCTTCTTTGACCAGTCCTTCCAGAGTTTGCTCTTTCCGAAGCTTCCCTGTCAAAGGAATCAACATTTCCCCAAAGGCGAATGTTTTAATTCCCCTGACAACAGAGGAGAGTCCGTATATAAATTGCAAAATAAACTCAGTATACTTGAGCATGGATCCCGAAATATCGCAAAGTAAAACAATTCGTGGTCGTCCCTTGCGTCGACTACGATAGCTTCGCTCCACAAGTACCCCACCATAACGCAAATTCTTACGCAGTGTCGTGCGCATATCTAGACCACCCCGACTTCGGTCAGCACGGTAACGACGTGTCACCTGACTTGCAAGGCGTTGACTAAGACGGCGGATTAAATGTATGACTTCTGGCCATTCTTCGGCAGAAATCTTCTTCAAATCCCGACTTAAAACCTCAACCTCCCGCTCACGAAGCGAGCGTTCCACTTCAGAAAGAACAGCATCAGTGGACCCCGGAGAAAGAATAGGCGCATCCTCTTCATTCAGCTGCTTGCGCCAATACTCTAAAGATCCCCGCAGAACTCGTTCAACCATGGGCTGATACGAATGATCCACCGGAACTCCGTCTCTTGTGCCACTCGATGATCCCTCCAAAAAATCGCGCAGTCGTTGCTTGTCCATCTCTGGGAGACTGGCATAAACAGCCCGTTGTTCTTCTGTAATATCCAATTCGTTCCCTTGAAAACACAGGTCCCGATGGGCACAATCCATCTTTTCTTTATATTGAGTAGTCTTTTTTACTTCCTCCTTCTGCCACGCCTCTTTTTGTTCCAAAGACGCAAAATAGGCTCGAAAAGCTTCTTTAAACGCAAAAATATGTTTGATATCCTTAACGAGTGTCGCCTGCAGCACACCCTCAACCTTATCTCTATCAACCATACCCACGAGTGTTAGTCCTTCTGTCGCATCTGAAATTTCTGAAGGGCTAACTTTAAGACCCAAAGTCCTTAATAATTGGGCAAACTCCACCAGATGTCGATCCAATTCACTCGCTAGCTTACTGTTGGTCTTTTCCATGGCTCTGCCTTTCTCCCTGCGCCATTTTGCTAGACTCAAAAAGGAGTCGTTCTGCTCCCATCTCCCGATAGAAAAGTTCCACATCGTCCTGACTCTTTAACAGCAGAGTCAAGGTCGCATCTACCCAAGCCGGATCAATGTCGGTCTTGCCCATAACGAGCAATGCCTTGGCCCAGTCCATTGTTTCGGATACGGAAGGAATTTTATTTAAGGCAAGGCGTTCCCTAAGAACGTTAACCGCCCGGGCTACTTCTAAAGCCAATCGTTCCGGTAAATCGGGGATTTTGGCCCGCAAGATACGGACTTCCTTGTTGACGGACGGTGGTTCCACATGGAGAAAAATGCACCGCCTTTTTAAGCCATCGGAAAGCTCACGTTCGCCATTTGACGTTAAGACAACAATCGGGCGCTCTTTAGCCTTAACCGTCCCCATCTCAGGAATTGTAACTTGAAACTCGCCCAAAAGTTCGAAAAGAAAAGCCTCGAATTCCGAATCAGTCTTATCAATTTCATCAATCAACAATACGCTTCGTTCCTCACTTAAAAGTGCCTGCAACAAGGGACGCGGTAGTAAATATTCCGTAGAGAAAAGATCAGTCTCCTGCAGATGCTCACTACCCATTTGGATCTTCAAGAGTTGACGTTGATAGTTCCATTCGTAAAGTGCTTTCGTCTCATCAAGACCTTCATAACACTGCAATCGGATCAAAGGAGCCCCAAAAACCCGACTTAACACTTTAGCAATCTCCGTCTTTCCTACCCCCGCTGGCCCTGAGACCAAAAGTGGCTTTCCTAACTCCGTCGCTAAAAATGCCGTAAGCGCGATCCGATCATCCCGTTCAGTAATATAGCCAATTTCTTCTAAAGCGTTTTCAAACTGATCCAGAGTCATCCCGTTAGCCATAAAATCCCCCCTAAATCGATGTTCAGTATTCGGTATTTGTGGTTCGATATTTGAACTACTCACTTCGAACTACAAACCGAAAAACCACAAACCACGTACTACTATCCTCGAACCTCGAACCTCGAACCTCGCGAACCACGTACCACGCTCTCGTAGACAGACTCATACCCTCTCACAGCCCGTTCAACGGGAAATGTCTCTCTCGCCCAAGTTGCGGCTTGTTTGGAAAAGTCCCTGTACCGTAAGTCATTGGTCAACAGCTTAAGAACTCCTTCGCTCATCCCTTGAACGTCCCCAACTTCCGCTAGATAACCAGTTTCTCCGTGTTGAACCACTTCAGATAATCCACCAACCCGACTGGCCACCACCGGAACCCCACAGGCCATCGCCTCTAGGGCTACCAAGCCAAAGCTTTCCTGTTCCGAAGGGAGAAGAAAGACATCCACCATTTGTAAAATTTCCTGAACGCTTTCCTGTTTTCCCAGAAACTGAACCTTCCCCTCCAGACCGAGTCTTAAGACCTCCCGTTCAACCCGGATCATCTCCGGTCCATCCCCGACAAGCAAGAGACGACTGGGAACGACTTTCTCAACCAGAGCAAATATGTTAACGACATCCACAACCCTCTTTACTTCGCGAAAATTTGAGATGTGGGCCAATATTTTCTCTCCATTTGGAGCAAAGTGTCCCCTGCACCTTGCCATCGATCCATCCACCGGAAAGTACGCTTTAGGATCAATGAAATTCGGAATAACCTCAATACCCTGACTTATTGTCCCAAAGGTCTCTTCCGTCTCCCTAGCAAGTGCAGTTGAAACAGCCGTAATGCGATCACTAGACCGCAGAGCCAAACAAGTTAGTTGGAAAAACTCTTCGTGCGCGCCTACCAAAGTAACATCCGTACCATGCAACGTTGTCACCAACGGCAAAGGTCTCGTCATCATTTGTTTGGCCAAAAACGCACTAATACTGTGCGGAATTGCATAATGGGCATGGATCACATCTAGGCCTACATAATTGGCCACTTTGGCAATTTTATTAGCAAGTAACAACGTATAGGGAGGACATTTAAACAATGGATAGTTCACTTCTGTCACTTCGTGAAAAAATATCTTCTCATGAAACCGCTGTAAGCGAAAGGGCCGAGCGGAAGAAATAAAATGGACTTCATGCCCTCTCTCGCCCAGAGCATACCCCAGCTCGGTTGCGACAACTCCGCTTCCCCCATAGCTCGGATAACAAACCATTCCTATTTTCATCCATTCACGCCCTCTTTATTAATATTAATTTAGCATCATAGCTCCAACTCTGCAGACCATTCACCTTCCCTATACAAGTTCTAGCTCAAGGGGCATTCAGTGAGCGAAAGCTTTTCAAAACCTATCGGCATCGCGTCTTGAATCGCCTCCCCAATAATTTTCTGTATATCATTAACGATGCGTGAAACTTTAAATTCAGATTCCAGATATTCCCTCGCAGTTGGGTTTAAACTTACCAAACTATATAAACGTTCTAGCTCTTGCAGCTTCTCCTCGCTAATCTCAGTATCCAACATTTGTGCCTCGCGAATCTCCCATTGTTTCAATTGAAACTCGCGAACCACCTTGTGATTAAACTCATCACTTGTAACCTTTTCTTTAGATTTATTAAACTGTTTGAATTCCTCCGATTCCTTCAGTGCAACAGCCAATTCACGAGCCAAGTCGTAAGTGAACATATCTCTAACCCCTCCTCATGTCCCATATCTATCTAGTCATTCTATTCACTGTTCCATTATATAAACTTTTGGAGCTTGAAACAAATTAAACCTTACTGCCATAACTCGAACAGGGCCTGCCTAAAGAAAACTTGGCTGACGCCAAGCCGCAGGCGATGACCAAGGATGGTCAAGTGTCCCTGTAGCCAAGACTCGAACAGGACGTTCGAGGTTAGAGCGCCGCCAAGGATGGCTTGTGCGCCGTGAGGCGAGAAGGGACCGCCCGGCGGCCACCTAGTTGCGCTTATACCACCCGAATTATGCCACCTAAAACTTATACTTTCTGCCCTGGAATAAGCATTATTTCATTCATCAGTGGTGCCGCTTAAACAGCATGGGGGTCTGTATAGGTATAAAATAATCCTTCAGGACGACTTAAAGACCAGATCTGACAATAAGTCAAAGGCCTGCAAACGGCTAAAGGACAATAAATCATCCCATTGTGCTTGGTTGATATCCCAAGGACAATGAACAGCCACCCGACTGGCAAACCCCAACGGAGTTTTGCCATACTCTTTTTCCAACCGGCGTTGAGCAAGACTTACCAGCCCAGGGGCATGGGTATTGCAGACAATCGGTTCAAGACAAAGTGCCGGTTCATCCTTATACGTCACGAGCAAACTAAATTTCGCAAGCTGTTTTACATTTACATTTTCTTTTCGAATGGAGCCTATTAAACGAATAGGATCCGGCTGGATAGATCCTCCCAATTTCCGCCAAAAATTTCTTTCCACGGAACTAGAAATGGAGGCACAAACCCCGACAGCCCCCATTTGACGAGCAAAACGAACGACAAAACGGGCAAAGTCACATTCCTCGTTTCCCTTTAACGATAATCCATTTACAATAACAAGTCGCTCAGCTCCACTTAAAGTGAGTTCTCCATTTCCCAGTTCCCCTAACTGAACCACATGATAACCTGGTAACCTAAGAACTTTCGGTTCTAACGCAGTTCCTCTTGCTGTGAAAAAGACCCCTAAAGCTTGTGCCCAATCCTCAAGGCAGTCTTCATTCCATTCTGAGCAAGGGGATAGTTCGATTTCCATCCAAGGCATTTACTCGTCTCCTTTACAAACCGGTTCACACACACTTAGTGTTTCACCGCAGTGTAAAGTCTATTCCTTCAAACGACAAAGTCTAGCGCAACTGTTCTAATATTGTCCAACGCCGCACCAGGAAATCATAGAACAGCAACCATATAATTTTAAAATCAGAAGGAGGCACAACTATCCTCGACTCATAAGCCTTAAAATCATACATGTGAAACAACGGCGAAACTACCCGAATTAAAAGGACTAAAGGGTACTCATGATTGTATCCTTTAGACTTTACACTCTTTTGTTGCAACAAGCCATTGAGGCGTCGAATATATTCCTCAATATATTCTGGGGAATGGCTAGGGTTATGAGATCTTCCAAAAACAAAACGCGCCTCGTCTGAATCGTAGAAAAGGTGTGTCACCTCGACGCCCAAGCGTGTACCATCCAGCTGATTCTCAATAACAATGTCCGGTCGATCCGCATGCATGACAATTTCATAACTTGTACCCTGTTGGGAATTTAATATTTCCAACAGGGCCAGAGCCGCACCTTCTTCAATAAGCCATTTTTCATCGAGCAACTTGGCCAAAGTACGCACCCCCTAATCGAGCGAATAGCTTATTTTATCTAACCGTGCAAATCCGGTAATCGAATGGACCCCTATCTGCCGTAACAACTGACTTGCTTCAACAATATCTCGTCCAATAACCTCCGCACAATGAGCATCTGACCCTAAAGTGAAGTCAATCCCTCGTCGCTGAATTTCTTCCATCAAGCGTCGCTCCGGGTAAAATTCCTGAACAGGCTTATACCTGCCGTTCGTATTCACCTCCAAAACTAAGCTTTGATCAGCCACCATCGTTAACGCCTCATCGGCGAGCGCCAAGATATCCGTCCTCGGCCGAACCCCGAAAATTTTAATGAGATCAATATGACCTATTGTTGTGAATAACCCACTGCTCGCGGCACGCGTTACCACGTCAAAATAGCTACGATAAAGTTCATCTGCATCTTTCTGCCAATGCTGAGGCTCCTCTTCCGGAATATCAAAAGCCCATCCGTCGATCTCATGGACCGACCCTATCACGAAATCGAACGGAAACTGCTCCAGTAAATCTTTAATTCTTCCCTCTTCGTTCGGACGGTATTCCGCCTCCAAACCGATTCTCACGGCTAAATGAGGATACTCTTCCGCCACTTCTCGGATCAAAGGTAAATTCATTTGCTCCCAGTAATAATCATGATCAGCAAAGCCGATTTCTACTAGACCGTGGCTTGAAGCTACGTCTAAGAACGCTCGAATGTTTTCCCGATTCGCCTCCCGATCATTATGCCCCACAAGATGAACATGCAAATCCAACATTACAACTACCTCCTTGCATCTTTCTACCCCGAAAATAACACATTTTCATTCATCAGTGCTGCCGCTTTCTACTGACAGACTTCACGGACAGGACAAGGCTGAAGTACTGAAGTGATCAAACAAATTCTATCCAAACTTAAAAGAGATTGCTAAAGAGCTTGGAGGCCAGTTTTAATGAGTAGATAAGGATGTGTATCAAGCTCGGTCCGTGCCGCCTTCGTCGTTGAGGCGAGCAAATCCGCAAAGAAATTACCCGTTAATTTTACATCCGTTCGGCCAACAATTTGACCCTTCAAAATACGCAAACTATGGGGCGCGCTGAGAGAGTACGATCCGGAAACTGCCTCTTGAGTATGTAATCCAAGCACAGATAAGACTAAGACGCCATCCTCCACACCCTGTATGGCATTTACCCAAGGAACCTCTTCCTGGTGTTTAAGGTAAAGCCCTGCCGTTCCTTGCGGAAGTGCCGTTGGTTTCGCACCCCATCGCACCGCATCTTTAACCCGGAGAAAAGGAGTTTGAAGCTGTCCGTCACGCACCAACACGGTGCGCTTCGCTGGTACTCCCTCAGGCGTAACCAAATACGACCCTAATTCCAGCGGACAGAGTGGATCAATCGTTAAAGAGAATTTGGGGTGCAACACCAAGTCGTGATCAAGAAAGCTCTCCTTAGCGAAGGCACCCTGACCCTCAATCACTCGATCTCCTGAAAAATTAGGTATGATAAACTGCCCCAGCATTTCCTCCGTCATCGAGGGGGCAAGAATCACTTGAGTCTGGGGACCGACAAGTGGAGCCTCCTTCTGCATAGCCTCATACTGGCTCACCGTCAGTGACCATAACTCCTCCTGTTCCTCCAGGCGGATAAGCCGTCGCTTAGCAAACCCACCCCCAATCAAGCTATCAAACGAAAATCCAGACACAAACTGGGATTGTTGATATGTAACAGCAAGCCCTGTCGAGGTGCGCACATGACGATAACCCCATCCCGCCTGGATACGTCCCTGCATCTTGGCCTTAGAAGGTTTATCAGTTAGCCAGCGCTTTACTTGATCAAATAAAATCTCGTCATCCCCAGAAACGATTTTCTGGATTGCCCTGTCCTCAACAGCTACCAGCGGCAAAGATTCTGGCGAGGGGATATGCGCTGCATCAGGGTCTTCATAGGACGCCTGCCTCCATTGTTCCAATTCCTTAGGCCAATATTCCAGATCGTTATGGGCGGGCAACTGAACCATAGCCTGACTGCAAGTTCCATCTGCCCAGACCAAGAAGACTTCTCCGCTTTCACCCTGACGATAACTTGGTGGAGTATAGACACTCCCTGGCGAATTATCTTTTATACCCACCGACACAGCTTCTGATTCATGAACCAAAAGACGCCAGGCCGATAAGCGCAGGTCCTCTTTTTTCGGAGCCTGCTGAGACTGATAGAGGAGATCCTCTAATTGTGCGACGAGTTTCATCCGTTTTCCCCTCCCAAACTGACTTGTTGGTCCGCGTCCATTAGCAGATATCGATGGCTACCACCACTTGAAGCAACAGATTGCCCACCCTTTCCGCAAGTACCAATAGCATCATAACACCCTTCGCCGAGACCCCCACGAATTGCCTCCAGAGCAGAAAGAATTTTTCCGCTAAAGATCGAGGGCTGATAAATTGGCAGATTTGGGTCGGAAACATCAATGATTCCGTCACATTGAAAGACAAAATCCCCCGTTTTAGGATTGACTTGACCGCCTCGATACCCCAAAAGCAGTAGATTTTTCTCCCCTTCATGTAGCTCGCCATTCTGAAGAAGGATTTCGCGCACAGCTTTTACCTCGTCCATCAGATGCTCCGCTGGCGTTAAAGGAAGCATGCGGTCAACCGACAGACGGATATTACTCATCCGTGGCAAAGGAATATATCCATAGCTCTCTGCCCGCCCAGCTCCCGTCACAGGCATTCCTGCTTCTTCAGCTGAAAAAATATCCCCCAACCCGGCCTCCAATACCCCATCCCTCACAATAGTCACGGTTTGCCTGAGAAGGCCATTGGAAGAATAGGGTTGGTGAGCCCAATCCCCGACGAGTGGACCATCAATAATATTGACACCCTTCCTAGCTACCCGGAGTCCCTTACGTAGTTTTCCAGCTTCGCCCAATACAGACTCGTCCATATGGTCAGACTCGACAGCATGCCCAAAGGCCTCATGCGCCAGCCCTTTGGCCAGACCATAATCGATTATGAGCGGATAATGACCACTCGGCAATTGAGGCGCACTGCACACAGACCTGGCAAATTCAGCACGGTCCATCGCCTTTCTCTCCAAGCTATGATCCGCCAATTCTTCAAAAAGCACGGTTGCATCCATTCCACTGCGGTGAATCAGAGTACTCTGAGCCTTGCCCTGATCCCGCACCGTCCCTTGGTGCATCAGCACAGCTCTGGGAATGACAAACGACACGTTGGTCCCATCCGTACGTCCGATACACCACAACTCTTCGACTTGACGATAACTCGTTTGCCAAACCCCCTCGGGGAAAGCATCCCTTAGTCTTGAATGCAAGGTCATCACCATTGTTTCAAGTTCAATCAGCGAAATTTCCCCAAAAACCTTTTGTGCAGGATTGGGCTCCTCAGCCTCAACCCAAGGGGCCTCCCAAATCTTGCGATTCAGTTTCGTCCCAACAGCTTCATTTCTTCGGGCTAACTGAATAGCCTTATCGACCAGTTTACGCCCGGCCCCTTCCTCTAAAACGTCAGAGGTGGCAAATCCCGATGCCCCATCCTTTGTGAAAGCCTGAACTCCAAGACCACTATCCCACCCTGTTGATACCCGTTCAAAGCGCCCATTACTTAAGCGCATACTCCATTCCCTGCGGGACTGGGCTCTAACAATGATATAACCATCAAAAGCCCGAGCCTCTGCCAACACAGAGCGAACCAACGCTTGTATCTCCTTTTGTTCCACAATTTCCCTCCTAAAATCAAACGTCCTAAATGTTTGGCCTAAAATCCACCTCAACTACACCAATATGGATATTATACCATGAGCCCTGTTCAATATTCGAGGCAAGGAGGACCATCTTCCCTCTTTCTGACTAGTATGATAAAGAAAACTTGGCTGGCCCGAAGACACTGTCTTCGCACGTATTAGTCATTCTGTCAGCCGTAGGCGCCGGCGGCCGCCTAGTTGCACTTATACCACCCGAATTATGCCACCCAAAACTTATACTTTCTGATTGGTATAAAGAAAACTTGGCTGGCGCCAAGCCGCAGGGCGTCGGCGGCCGCCTTAGTTGCACTTTACGCTGGTCATGGATGGCAAGAGTGTCCCTGTAGCCATGACTCGTGACGTTCGAGATTAGAGCACTGCCAAGGATCGCTTGTGCGCCGTGATGGCGGGAAGGGACCTTCCAGAAAGTATATAATTTTCAATTATACTTTCTGCCTAGTAAAAAATATATCCCGAGGCTTGTATAAATAGGTAAGCCTTGGGACATAATTCTCATAGTCTCACATTTTCAATTTTTATCCCACTCCTCTCTTTTACTTAACTTGCGACGAATAATGCGTCGCAAGCTTTTTTTTATTAGTCAGATCCCCATACTGCTTAAGCGGCACTACTGATGAATAAAAACGAGTTATTTCCTGGAAGCATAAGTGTAACTAAGGCACCGCCGGCGGTCCCTTCTTGCATCCTTGGCTAGCGCCTGACGGCTGACAGAATGACTAATACGTGCGAAGACAGTGTCTTCGGGTGCTAGCCTTAATTTTCATTAAGTACCTGTCAGAAAATGTTCTTAGTTTTCTTTAGACACTCGTTTGACCATTAACTTTCGTTCCTCAGCGAATCCAAACTGCTCGTAGAGGCGGAGCGCTTTCACATTATGACTACTAACAGCGAGACCTAGGTACAAAATCCCTTGTGCACAGCAATGGTTCTCCGCAGCTTTGAGTAATACAAGACCTGCTCCTTTACCCCTCCACTCGGGAAGAACTCCGAAATCCATGATCCACCCCTGGGAAACACCCGTTAACTCTTCTCGCGATGAAGTATGAAGAACCAAATACCCAATCGATTGATTTCTTTCCATTTCCGCCTCGGATTCTCCCTCTTCTACCAAATCTTCTGCAATAAAAACTATTGCAGAAGACTGCTGAATCCAGCTCCAAAACCCTTTGAGAATGCCCTCTCTGTATTTAAGAGTTTCATCCATTGGTTGTTCACGCCATGGAGAAATACTAGCTGGAATACACAGTTTCCCAAGGGAAAAAATAAAGGGCCAATCGCGAACATCCCCCTGACGAACTAGCATAAAATCACCTCTTAGTTTAATTTATGCTAGCCACCGACAGGTGTCACTCTCTCATTTTAATGGACACAAGAATTAGTGTCCTTTTTGTTTGCGGTAAAGAAAACTTGGCTGACGCCAAGCCGCAGGTGCGGCGTCTGCCTAGTTGCACTTATACCACCAGAATTATACCACCCAAAACTTATACTTTCTGTATAGGTATAAAGAAAACTTGGCTGGCACCAAGCCTTCAGGCGCCGGTGGCCGCCTTAGTTGCACTTATACCACCCGAATTATGTTACTCGAAACTTATACTTTCTGTATAGGTACAAAAAAAACAGCCCTTTCGGGCTGTCTTAATCGCCATAGTTTTAG
>DATMYU010000382.1:0-2474 GCA_035560775.1 Desulfosporosinus sp. | reverse complement strand
CTTATAATATTCAGTATTAACGCTCTTAGCCTCTCATTCAATGAATTCAAAATAGTACTTTTGTTGATTGTTTTACGCTCTAAAAGTTCCAACGGTTTAATATCATTATCGCACACGACACATAGCGGTTTATGAGAATATTTATTTAACAATCCTATTGCATCGCTATTTTCCTCAACTTCTTGAATCCGTTCGTTTCCATTAAACTCAGCACCTGTAATCGATTCAATCTGCGGAATAAGCGCATTATCTGCATCTGCATTTTCAATTAAAAAACGGATTTTCTCATCTTCTGCTTCTTGATCAATAAGAGTAAGACCACCAATATTATTTATGAATTCGTCAATATCAATGTTAACTCCCTTGGAACGAGAATTAGCTAGTTCTTTAATATATTGCCTTACAGTGACATCAGTGCGGTTTATAAGTTTGCTGCTTGCTTTAGATATTCCAAATCTATCCTTTAATCTAAAGATAAGCACTGTCTCTCTCATTGTTTTAAAAATAGAATCAATTGAGTTCCTCAATTCACGTTCGTATCTAATATTATCTCCAAGAATATAATCTTCAGTTTGTCCTCCAATAATATTTCGACCATTCTGGTCATGAATTACATGAAAAATTCCATTTTCACCTCTAAGTTCAGTTCGATCCTCATAAGTACCTTCAAACTCTGTCTGCGCTTCCTCATTAAATACCTGCGCTAAACTTGTTTTCCCAACCCCATTAGGGGCATATACTACAGCAATATTTTTAGATGAGAAATCAATTTCATTATTAGACGCTAAAGCTTCAAAATCTTCACAAAAAATTGTTGATCTCCTAACTTTGTGCATTTTTAAAACACTCACGGTATCAGTACACTCCCATCTCTTAAACATTAAGCTCTATTAATCAACTTTGCTTTTATGCTCTTTATCTCCTTAAGTTCCGATTATAGACCTCCATGTGGCTACTTATATTCTATTGACTCCACTTCTAACAAAATCAGAATTCATTGCCTAGTTGGTAATCGTAAACCTACCTTCGGATAATTGTTACACCCAAAAAGTATTCATATTTACCCTTTTTCTTGAGTAACTCCCTGTCACATTTGGGGCAACTATTAGCACCGATCCAGTTCTCTACTTCAACTTTCTTTTTATGTATTACTTTGACATGCTGAGTTTGACTTTTTTATTACGTGGGTCACCCGTGAGCAGAAAATCTGGCATCCTATTTCTAATAGCTTGTATAACTGCAAACACTTTCTATAGCCTAAATTCTCCATTATTCTGTAAAACCCTGCCAACAATTGTTCCTTTTTACAATATTCTTGAAATTATACCCTATTAGCACGGACCTTCTGCTTGATAGTCTATCTTGCTTAGCTTACTCTGCTTAAAGCATAACACTCAGCTCAGACAATTCTACGTGAAAAAGGAGCGAAGCCTAAGATTCATTCCCTTAGTTTCGCTCCCTTTATTAATTATCCGCTCAACTGAAACTCTCTCCGGTTCCATCCTCAGCACATCAGCAGAAATACAAAAACTTTCCGTTTCATCCTACAACACTAAGCCACAAATCTAAGCTTTCTTCAGTAGATCCCTACCTATTAAACTTCTTCAAGAAATTTAACCTAGATCTTACCCTCTAGTAGGTCTTCAAACTTTTGGGATGCTTCCTGAAAATAAGCTGAACTCCCATAGGCTTTGAAGGCCTCCTTGCCGGCTAAGATCCCTGGGCAGGCAGTCCAAATCCTCTTTCCCTATTCAGAATCACGGTTTCCATCTTGAATGGTTATGACTTTGAGCCCGGGAAGCGGCTCTCCATCCATGAATTCCGCTTCTCCCTGCTGCTGTGCTTTTAAAAGGATATCCATGGCATCTGCAACTTTAGCCGCAAGCTGAAAATACATCATTTTATAATCCGGCATCCTATTATCCCCCCTATTTCAAGCAGCGGCAAGGCTCCGGAGTCATGACCCGGTCCTGCCGTCTGCTTTTATAGGGGAAATTAAAAAGCGCATGCGAGGTTTTTTTCACCCTACACATGCGCTCTGCTTCGTTACTTGCTGAATCCTAAACACCTAACCTCAATCAACCGGAAGCAAACCGGCTGTGAACAGAAAAGCGGTCCGCATAACCGGTACGCGAACAATTCCTTTCCGCTGCCTGGGTCAGGAATAGGCTGATCTCTTGCTGCGTGAAGCCGCACAGTCTGCTCCCTACCGACGTCCCATTACACTCGCTTCACCCACAGCACAGGCACCTTGCTTGTGCATAAACGGGCAGCATTGTATAATAAAAATGTCGTCGTGGACAGCTGGACTGTTACGTGTAGGTGCCAACTCACCTGCTCGTGCCTGGAAGTGCGCCAACACTTTCAGGTCACGGCGACTTTTTAATTTCCACCTATTCCTAATTATAACTTTTTTGACGGGGATTGCAAGGTATGGGAGAGGGGTAGAGTGGGAAAAAAACCGTCGTATCCGC
>DATMYU010000381.1:0-7690 GCA_035560775.1 Desulfosporosinus sp. | reverse complement strand
CTGCCTCTAAATGCTCAGCATGCATGAGCAAACCAACAAAGTCATAACGGTACATATTTAAACCGAATAACACTCCGATTCCCACATCCTCAATACCGCCTTCCATAGCACGATCCATCGCTTCGGTGTGATAGGCGTAGTCGTGCTTTGGTCCTGTAGGATGCAGCTCCTCATAGCTTTTTTTGTTGTAGGTTTCCTGGAAAAGTATGTAAGTACCAATTTCTGCTTCCTGGAGCTTACGGTAATTTTCCACGGTCGTTGCCGCAATATTAACATTGACGCGGCGGATAGCTCCGTTTTTATGCTTTATACCATAAATGGTCTTCATGCTTTCCAGAACATATTCAATTGGATTGTTCACAGGGTCTTCTCCTGTTTCTAAAGCCAAGCGCTTGTGTCCCATATCCTGCAAGGCGATAACCTCTCGCACAATATCTTCCTGCGAAAGTTTTTTACGAGATATGGTTTTATTTTCATTGTGATACGGACAGTACACGCAGCCGTTTATGCAGTAGTTTGAAAGATATAGTGGAGCAAACATGACAATACGCTTGCCATAAAGCTTTTGCTTAATCTCCATTGCCAGTTTGAACATTTTTTCTTTTTCATCTTCCAGATCACATTCCAACAGAACAGCAGCCTCTCGATGAGTTAAGCCCTTACAGTCTTTTGCACGTTCTATCAGGCTATCAATCAATTCACGATTTCGTTTGTTTTCCTGTGCATAGGTAAGTGTGTCCAGAATTTCACCGTCATCAATAAACTCCGTTGCATTTTTCGACTTACAATTATACATATCCTAAACTCCTTTTTTAAAACTAATATTAGTTATTTGTCTACGTTCGCAAAGCGGAAGTTGGTTTAGAAATTCAATCCCCCAATTTTTTGGTTAATGCTGATTTAACATTTACCCCTTTAATTTTTCCTAATTTACCTGTCATCGCACTAATCTCATCTGAGGTTCCTTCCACGATCAAGGAGATAATGGATATTCCCCTTTCCCTATTGGGGATTCCCATTCTGCCGATTATAATACTTGCCAACTCATGTAAGGTTTCATTTACCTTATTAGCACTTTCAAATTCTTCAATTACAATGCCTATGACGCCTATTCTATTATCCATCTTTGTGTTTCCTCCAACTATAGAAAACTAAGGAAGGTACAGAAAACTTGGCTGGCGCCCAGCCGCAGGCGCTGGCCATGGACGGCCGAGTGTCCCTGTAGCCAAGACTCGAACAGGACGTTCGAGGTTAGAGCGCCGCCAAGGATGGCAAGGCGCCGTGATGGCGAGAAGGGACCGCCGGCGGCTGCCTAGTTGCCCTTATACCACCCGAATTATGCCACCCAAAACTCATACTTGCTGTATAGGTATAAAAAGGAGCCTTCACAAATGGTAAGAAGGCTCCTTAGAAATTTAACCTTCTCCTTTTGCTCAGGAAAATCCTCACAATCAGGTAATAGTTATGTGGATCCATTATGCAGGACACCTCCAGCACAACCGATCAATCCACGCTATATGAAATTTTAGAGAAAATGCCCCAGTAAGTTCACAGTTCACAATGTCCTATTAACTGTTATAAGCTTACCTTTCGTTCGACTCTATGCGTAAGTCGAAAGCATGCCTTTTTTAACCAAGCAAAGGAAGTCTCTCACTTACATAAGTGGGAGTTAAATTTGGCACAATTCATGATTAACCCTTCTAGATTTTCTTTCGTGCCGTATAGCTGGTGTGCAACAATTGATGCGCTTTTTTTCCATAGGGTTCGATCAAATAGTCTTTATACAAGCCTTTGACAGCCAAATTTTCGTGGGACTTGCGCAAGGGTTTGGAGCAATCTTCGCGGTATATGGCAGCAGCTCGGGCTTTGATTATATCCATGTTTCCATGGTGAAAGGGTTGTCCACCGCCCCCAATACATCCACCCGGACAGGCCATAATCTCAAGCACATCATAATTGATTTCCCCAGCTTGAATTTTCTCCAGGACGGAACGGGCATTACCCAAGCCATGAACGACAGCAACTCGATAATCGCGTCCACTTATCGGGATGACCGCCTCCTTGATCCCATCCATTCCACGGAGAACCTCAAATTCTACTTTCTCCAGAGTTTCACCCGTCAGCACCTCATAGGCTGTGCGTAGGGCCGCTTCAAGAACTCCGCCTGTTGCGCCGAAAATCACGGCAGCACCGGTTGATTCCCCTAACGGGTGATCAAACTCTTGGTCTTTAAGGTGATCAAAATGAATGCTAGCTTCCCTGATCATCCGAGCGAGTTCGCGTGTGGTAATAACGATGTCCACATCCGCAGTTTCTGCGCCTTGCTTAAGTTCAGGGCGAGCCGCTTCGTATTTTTTGGCAACACAGGGCATTACCGACACAACGGTAATGTTTCTGGGATCAATACCCAAGGTTTTAGCATAATAGCTTTTGATGAGAACCCCTAACATTTCATGGGGAGATTTGCAGGTTGAAGGAATGTCTAAGAGATCTGGAAATTGATGCTCAAAAAATTTGACCCATGCTGGACAGCAGCTTGTGAGTAGAGGCAGACGTCCGCCATGTTGTATGCGGTGAACAAGCTCTGTTGCTTCCTCCATTATCGTCAAGTCAGCCGCAAAATCGGTATCGAAAACGCGGTCAAAGCCAAGTCGTCGCAGAGCAGCGACCATTTTGCCTGTGACAATCGTCCCCGGTTCTAAACCAAATCCTTCTCCAAGGGCAACGCGTACGGCCGGTGCAGTTTGTACAACAACAAATTGGTCGGGATCGTTGAGGGCTTTCCAAACTTTATCGACTTGATCCAGCTCAACCAAAGCACCAGTAGGACATACCGCAATACATTGTCCACAGAACGTGCAGGCAGTTTTGCTAAGCGGCAAATCAAAGGCAGTTTTAACCACCGTTTCAAAGCCACGCCCCACAGCCGAGTATACGCCAACCGTCTGAACATCATTACACATTGTTTCACAGCGTCGGCAACGAATACATTTGTTAGGATCACGGACTATCGAAGAACTAGAAAGGTCAATTTCAAACTCAGATTCGTCGCCTTCATAGGAGATATGGCGTACGCCTAATTCCGCCGCGAGAGATCTAAGGTCACAGTCCATGTTTTTAGCGCAGGTTAAACAAGATTTAGGGTGGTCAGAAAGAAGAAGTTCTACCATGGCTCGTCTGGCTTGGATGGCACGCAGGGAATCAGTTTTAACAACCATGCCATTCGCTACTGGAGTTGAACAGGAGGAAGCCAAATTACGTCGCCCTTCAACCTCGACCACACACACTCGACAGGAAGCGATGTTATTGTTATAATGCATTTCATTAAGTTTTAAATAACATAAGGTTGGAATGTCTATATTTATCGTTCGGGCGGCATCTAAGATGGACATGCCCTCCGGCACTTTTAGGGATATGTCGTTGATAGTTAGCTGTATATCCATATGGAATCCTCCTTCAGGGGTACCTTACTGGTGGATAATGGCACCGACAACACGGCATTGTTCCATGCAGGCCCCACATTTTAGGCAACGTTCTTGGTCGATAGTGTGGATCTTCTTGAGTACACCAGTGATACAATTCACAGGACATTTCTTGACACAAAGGGTACATCCTATGCATTTATCTGTGATTTCATATTTTAGCAAGCTCTTACAAACGCCAGCTGGACAGGTTTTATCGACGACATGGGCAATGTATTCATCTCTGAAATACTTTAGGGTAGAAAGGATTGGATTTGGGGCACTCTGTCCGAGTCCACAAAGGGCGGTATCTTTGATGATATGGCACAATTTCTCCATATTATCCAAGTCTTCTAACGTCCCTCTGCCTTCCGTAATCTTGGTCAATATTTCATGCAAACGTTTGGTCCCAACGCGGCAGGCGGTACAGCGGCCACAAGATTCGTCCATAGTGAATTCTTGGAAAAATTTAGCTATATCAACCATGCAATCATCTTCGTCCAAGACTATAAGCCCGCCAGAGCCCATCATGGAACCGATTGCGCTTAAGGACTCATAATCAATGGGAGTGTCTAAATATTTGGTTGGAATACATCCACCAGAGGGACCTCCTGTTTGTGCCGCTTTAAACGTTTTGTGTTGTTTAATTCCTCCGCCAATGTCAAAGATGATTTTCCGAAGAGTTGTTCCCATGGGAACTTCCACAAGCCCAACATTGTTGACTTTTCCGGCTAAAGCAAATACTTTTGTTCCTTTGCTCTTTTCCGTGCCTACTGCGGAAAACCAATCGGCTCCCTTCAAAATAATAGGGGGGATATTGGCCAACGTTTCAACATTGTTGACACATGTTGGTTTACCCCACAGCCCCTTTTGAGCAGGGAATGGAGGTTTGACGGAGGGTTCTCCCCTGGTTCCCTCAATGGAATGGATCAGAGCTGTTTCCTCACCGCAAACAAAGGCTCCAGCACCGTATTTAAGCTCAATGTCAAAGCTAAAATCACTGCCCAAAATCCCTTTCCCTAGCAAACCGTATTCCCGTGCTTGAGCAATCGCAATTTGCAAACGATGAATGGCTGCAGGGTACTCTGCTCGGACATAGATGAATCCCTCGGAAGCTCCAATTGTAGAACCCGCGATGGCCATCGCCTCTAGAACGCTATGGGGGTCGCCTTCTAAGACGGAACGATCCATAAAGGCACCTGGATCTCCTTCATCTGCATTACAAATGATATAACGCTGATCCGCTTGGCTCTTACGCGTAAATTCCCATTTCATACCCGTTGGGAAACCTGCACCGCCACGTCCCCGAAGACCACTTGCTTTGAGAACGTCAATGACATCAACTGGAGTCATCTGGAAAAGAACTTTAGCTAAGGCCTGATAACCATCAGCAGCAATGTATTCTAAAATATTTTCTGGAGCAATATAGCCCACGTTACGTAAGGCAATGCGAAGTTGTCCATCATAAAAGGGGAGATTGCTAGCAAAACGTTCTTTAGTGTTCGGCTCCATAAAGAGAAGACGTTCTACCTGCTTTCCCTGAACAAAGTGCTCTTCGACGATGGTTGCTACATCTTCAGCAAGAACTTCACAATAGGTTACGTTATCAGGGTGAATTTCTATCATCGGGCCCTTTTCACAAAAACCGAAACAGCCAGGTAGAAATACTTTTACTTGTTCAGATAATCCCAAGCGGTCCAATTCTTCTTCCAAAACTTCAGCAATCTTGGGACTGCCTGAGGAATGGCAACCAGGTCCTCCACAGACCATAACATGTCTAACTAAACCTTTAGAATTCTCAGTGCTAACAGGATGAGCAACGCGACGCGTTTCAATGAGCTTTAGGCTTTGTGCCTTTAAGACATTTAATTCCTCGGTATTTTTTAGTTTCATACGGCTTTTCCCTTCCTTCGGTGACGCTTCTTACACACACATGTACTTGCAAGCGCTGATTTTTCCGGCTTAGCTTTCCGGGCGGTACTTTGCCAGAACCTCATTAATTTCCTGGGCCTCATGCATACGCCCATAGACCTTGCCATCAACGATCATGACTGGGGCGAGACCACAGGCTCCAACACAACGCAGAGTTTCTAGGGTAAAGAGATTATCTGGAGTGGTTTCTCCGGCATTAATTTTTAGCTGATTTTTAAGTTCATCTTTTAATTTTTCGGCACCACGTACAAAACAGGCAGTACCCATACATACATTAACAACGTGTTCTCCCCTTGGAACCATAGTGAAGAATGAATAGAAGCTCACAACCCCATAGACTTTTGCAGACGGTATATCAAGCCTCTGGGCGATATGCCACTGTACATTATCTGGCAGGTACCCATATATTTCTTGAGCGTAATGCAGGATTCCAATCAGATTTTCCTTTTTGAGGGGTAGGCTGTCGATATAGTTATCCAGCTTTTGGACGAACTCATTGGTCGAAGCGCTGTTACACATGGAAATCCTCCTTTAATTAAGTAAGTGAAAAATGTTTAGACCACGATTACAACCTCAACCTCCTTTAATTACTAAATTACGGGACAAACTCGTCGGCCTTCTGCTTGTTCAGCCAACTCTAGCGAACTACAACTCGCTATTTTGATAGTTAAGTTTGGTATTCTCGATATTTAGTTTATCGCTCTTAACATCACTTGTCGTGATTAAGAACATTAAAATAGTATTATGTAAATAAAGAAAATACTCTATATCTTTGCACAATTTAGCACAAGCAATTTAGAGAATTGCTGATATAAAGAAAACTCGGCTAGTGCCCACGAAGACACTGTCTTCGCACGTATTAGTCATTCTGTCAGTCGCAGGCGCCGGTGGCCGCCTAATTGCGCTTATACCACCCGAATTGTACCTCCCAAAACTTATACTTTTGTAAAGGTAAAAAAAAGGACCCCTAAGGGTCCTTTTACATCGGGATAAACATCTTAACTGGTCGACCTACTGTACCATATTTCAGTTCAGAGTTTAATACCCCTCGCAATTCTAGAAATTCAAGGTATCGGCGTACGGTGACTCGAGTCATCTTAACTCCTTCCGCCACTTCCTCTACAGAAATGGGACGGCGGGTTGCTCGCAAAAATTGAACTATCTGACCAAGAGTGGCTTTATTAAAGCCCTTAGGCAGTCCTTCCTCTCCATTGCACCAAGGAGTATCCAATCTGGACGGTGGCATAGGTTCGGTAACAACCGCAACGTCGGTGGTTTGCCCAGTTATCGCTACATTACCTTTAATTTGCTCTGTAACAATTTGATCTGTAACAGCATGACTGTCACTATCCTGTAAGGTATTCTCGATATTGGTCTCCGAGTCAATTTTCCCGATTAGAGATCGGATCTGCTCTACCATTTGGCTAAAGGTATCCTCAAGCTCGCGAATTTCCTTGGGGCTGGAACTTTCGATCTTTTCGGTTAGCTGTCCGGCTGCTACATCCCGTGATCCTAACGTGATATTATGCAAGGGAAAGATGATAACTCTCTGGATGAAAACCCAGGTGAGGAGTGCTGCCATGATTGTTAAGGCTAATCCTAGTTCGGCCATTGTGATCAAAGAACGAGTGATAATTTCCTGTTCATAGGCATGGGAAATTCCTACATTAAACATTCCAATAATGTTGCCTTCTTCTGCTCGTAGTGGAACATAACCCGATTGGTACCACTGTCCGACTACATCAGCCTTGCCTACATAAGTCTGACCATCTTTCAGTACTTCCTGGGCCACATTTGCTGAAACCTGGGTACCAATTGCTCGTTCTCCATTTGAATTGCGTACTGTGGTTGCTACTCTCGTCTCCCCAAGAAATACAGTTACGGTATCTCCCGTGAGAAGGGATAGATAATCTACTAAGTCACTATCAAAACTTATCTTAATAGGTCCTTTATATAAGTCCCCATCTCGCACTGACCACGAGCCAGGACATCTGGCATCAATAATTTCTCCACAGATTGCCAAATCAGTTTGTGCTTTGATGATAGCGGCAGCCACAGCGCGCTCATTCATATACCAGCTTAGGAACCCGAGGAGGGTACCTGCCAGTACCACAAGCGACCCCAGTAGCAATATGAGAATCCGATGTTTGAATGAACGCACAAATGTACTCCTTTCACTGCTTTAACTGGCTTAGTTTAGTTCATATTATTAGTAAATAATTCGCGAGTGATATTATAAACCCTCTATTTTATTATTAAATTTAATAATTCCCAATTGTGAGATTTTCCCCTAAGAT
>DATMYU010000380.1:0-4362 GCA_035560775.1 Desulfosporosinus sp. | reverse complement strand
AATTCCGTAACCAATTCTCTGCGCTCATTCTTCCAAAGAGGCAGACTAAGCTTCAGGCCTGCATTATTACAGACTTTTTCCTCCCAAAGCCCATGTTCTTCTAGATCGATATCGCCAAACACAACTGCCTGTACTCCTTCTTCCTTAAAATGACAAAGAGCGGTTACAAACTCAGCTTCATAAGCGTCCCACGTTACTGATCTGATTTCAATGGGCAGTCCTAAGGCTTCAGCTTGTAGTTGCACAAAGGGAAGAGATAGCCCGTGCGAACGCGATTTAACGCCTGTCTCATTGAACATTGTGAAAAGTTTTACTGGCTGACCTATACGTGAAGCGCGGTATAACGCCATGCATGAATCTTTTCCACCGCTCCATGAGCAAACAAACTTACTGTCATTAACGTTATCTTTCCAATTTTCAAATGACATACATATTCCTCCTTAATATTTACCAATCCCATTTTGAAAATCCTAATATGATATTGCCCCCTCAAACATGCAACTTTGTTTAGATCCCTTGTTAGCTCCTAGAGCTAAGCGTTGAGTAAAGCTTGAGAGCTTAGAGCCCTCAAGCCTAGTACCCAAGCTTAGTCTGTTCAAGCTTAGCTCTGCGCTACATCGACAATGACAGGTTCTGCCATGATTGCCTCCATATCATCCATGTTATTCCAGACAAAACCTTTAATGGCATAGGTCCCGCTTTCTGGAATTGGGAAACCTGCACCTAGTTCTTCTTGGTCTCCGGCTTTGATCGTTTTGCTGATATAAGCATAGTTGACCATTTTATTGCCCCCGTCCGTCCTGTATAAAGCGACGATTAGGATGGCCTCTTGGGACATGGAGCTTTGGTTGCTGACCTTGACTTTTAGGCGAGCTTCCTGCCCGTTTTTGAACGTTTCGTCCCCGACTCGCTGAATTGTGAAGGCGGCTGAGGTGCCTAAGGTGACCTTCAGACTCTTTTCGGCTTTGTTCCCGGCGGCATCGGTGGCTGTGACGGTGATGGTGTTGCTACCTGTGGTCAAGGTGCAGGTATAAGTTCCATCACTTCCTGCTGTCAGCGCTGTTGAGTTGAGTTGGACACTCGGGCTGATGGGGCCATCCTTTTCATCCTGGGCGGTTACTTTGAAACTGAAGCTGGGTTCGGCTGTCGTTAGGTCTTCACTCAGAGTTTGATCGGCCAAGTCTTTAACGGTGATGACTGGAGGGATTGTGTCTCCTCCTCCACCTTGTAACTGGGCTAGGGTTGCTTCGGCTTCTGTTAGAATTGCCAGGTTAGTGACCAGCGCCTTTTGCGCTTCGCTCAGGGCAGCATAAGCTGCTCGCGCGGCTTGCACACTGCTTTGATCAACCAAGGTTATTGTGGCGGGTAAAGCTGCGATTTGGGCGATCACAACGTTCGCTGCTGCTTGGTCGGATTCGTTCGCAGTAACCGTAACCTCACAGTAGGGACGTGAGATATCAATGGAACCTCCGGTTCCTTTGCGCACTGCAGATACGAGATATTTGCCCGGCACGGCAAAGCTTATCTCAGCTTTGCCGTCTACGCCTGTGATGATGCTGGTTTCATCGTCAGCGGATACCTGGCCAGCCTTGCTTAATAGTAGCTTAGCTCCAGAAATGGGGATGGTTTGAGTCTGCTGTCCAAACACGATGTCCATCAGAGATTCGCCAGTTAAGATAAGGGGCAGCTTTTGCGAAACTACGACAGTCGCTTCTTCTTTGTTAAATTGGGTCAAATAGCCGTTCATCCAATCTGCACAGAAAAAGACAATATTATCACCTTCGTGAAGAGCGTAATCGGCAATAGCCGTGCTACTCGGTACCTTTCCGTTAACCATATACATCCAAGAAGATGTGCTGTCTCCCACTCCGCATATAGACATGACATATCCGCTGGAAGTCATGTTCAGAATACTCTTTTCCTTAGGATCAAGCCCTAGGGATTTCAATGTGCTAATGAGGGCATGCATCGCACTAGGGTACGATGAATTTCCTGTAAGTCCGTATTGAGTTAAATCATAGGGAATAATATCCAGATGCGTTCTGGGCGCAATCGTTGTGTTGTCCCCTTCAATACGCACATGGACGGAAGCAGTAGCGGCACTGGCGCGAATAAGCCTGAGGGTATATGTGTTGACCGTTTCCGATCCCAATGCTTTGCTGGTAATCGTAATAACGTTGATTCCAGTTGCAAGCGGGATGACGGCCGACGGGGTTCCGCCCATAGGCTCGCCGCCGTTAATAGAAATCAGCGCGCCTGCGCCCGTGGCCGAAACTACCACGCTGTCACGATTAGCTTCTACCGTCGTTTCATATTCAAACTTATTGCTGATCAGGTCCAAACTTTTATTAATAGGGGCACCGTCAAGGCTAATTTGAGTTAACACACCGTTTTCATTCGTCGCTAAAATAGTTAGGTCAATTTTTTGGGTAACGCTGTTCACAAACCCCGCCAGTCTAATGCTGGATATCGTCGCCTCTGCATAGCTTGCAGTTTCGTTTAGTGTCGGGCGGGTCACAGTGCCGGAACTGATGCCAGTGCCGTATTTCCACTCGATCTTAGCGCCCCGTTCACCCTTGTTTGTAGTTACCCATGTGACGTTTTCGCCTTCTATGATCCCGCGGTAAACAGGTTGAAGGTTGCTGACTACAGCCTGCGGACCGTATTGATTGTCTTTTTTTATGACATCAAAGTTCAACGCATCTCTAACTTTTGCCAAATTAGCCGCTTCGGTATCCAATTCCCCCTGTGTCAAGGCTTTGATCGTCACCTCAAAGGTCTTGGTGTCGCTGTAATATCCCTTTGTGGCCGTCAAAGTGAGGGTTACCGTCTGGTCAGGCTTTCCAATTCCAGGGCGGGTGACCTTGCCTCTGAGGTAATTGACCGTTAATACGTCAGGGTTACTGGAGGTCCAGAAACCGGAGGAGACATAGTCCACTGTCACCTTCGGCAATACGTCCGGATCATAATAGTTACGGGGATCCACCAATGAAATGTCATAGGTGACTGAGTTGGGATCCATCACATCGCCCTCACCAATGGTCAAATTTTCAATGTTAATGTTATTCAGCGCGTAATCGACAACCGACTTTCCCTCTTGCAACGCTGCTTCATATTCCTCCTTGGTTACGGCCTTCACGGTAATTTCAATAGTAATCATTACCGGAGTTATGTCGCCAGGATGATCCAAACCATAATCATAATCCCACATGAGACCCTTAGTCACGGTGGCAGTTAAAGTAACACTTTTGTCTTCCATGCCGTATGCCGGACGAGTTACAACACCACTATTGCTTACAATGGCCGTATTGCTTGAAACCCATGAAATTTTAAGATTGCTAGATGCCCCGCTGGTGGCAAGCTTTAAATTTGTTATAACCTCATTGGCCGTGGTATTTTTGTCCTTGATGACATCAAATGTGATCAGTTTGTCCGCTTCGGACTTAAAAAACTCTTGTGTCGTCGTATCATCTTCCGTCGTCATAGGCGTTGCTAACTCACTAACGGTTTGACTGGGATTCTGTTCACTCAACCCTATTTCATCAATTTGACCGGAGTCAGTTTGATACTGTTGCACCATTTCAGACTTGGTTCCAGCGTTTTCCCTAGCAAAAGCCATATTTGTGGGGAACACACTGGCAAATAAAGCGATTACTATTAAAACACTTAGCAATTTTTTAACCCTTTTCATTTTAAAACCGCCTTCATTCTTGATAAATTAAAAGGGGAGATTATGACCGGCTTTTATTATCCAAGCAACCCACCTATGGATTAAGGTGTCTTTGTCACAGTATTCCTTTTAATTTCACTTCTTTCCCTTTCGAACCTTAGGTCTGCCTAGTTTCCACCTCCTATTCTTTCCGAAATATGACATAGATGGTCCTGACTTCCGCAGGAGGAAAGTAGGGTCCACTATTACCTTTCTGCTCAATAGAATGTTTTCACCCCATACTTACCTTTCCGTAGAAGGCTTGCTATGATTTGTCCCGGATAAAACAGACTATCAGGTAAAGGAGAGATCGTGATAAGAATAACAAAAAAGACCTTCTTGCGAAGGTCTTAACGTATCAATACGCACCCATCTAAGGTTCCAAAGAACCGATGATGGCCTCGTTCGATATGTCTCCCCCCCGAAAGAACAATATCTTATTCGGCTGTGACCTGTAGACCTACCGGCTCAGCGTCATCTTACTCCCCATCCCTTTCTAAAGGTCCATCCCTTCAGTGGGTTTCTATGGGTTTCATCTGCCTTACAGTAGTGGGGGGCTACAGTGGTTTTAAACCACGTCCCTTAAATCGTTTTCTAGCTCCATGGTATATCTCGGCGCTCGGCCTGTCAATATGGTTTAGAATATTTTGTAT
>DATMYU010000379.1:0-3235 GCA_035560775.1 Desulfosporosinus sp. | reverse complement strand
TTAAATACCTGAGCCAAAAAGCAAAAAAGCCTCCCCGAAGGGAAGCTTACGTTATATATAGCTGGTCAGAGAGGAATCGTAATAGAGCATTTATCCGCTGGAGTTAGAACTCCAGCAAAAGTAGGTTTCCATTATTCCTCTGCACTTACTAAAAGCTCCTTTACATAGTTAGGCAGAGCAAAGCTCCCTTTATGAATCTCAGTGTTGTAATACTTTGTTTTTAGTCCAAGACTGTTCCACGCCTGCTCATCTATGTCCTTTAATGGATCGTACGTTTTAGAGGCAAAACCAAACAACCAGTGACCCGACGGATAGGTCGGAATGTGCGCCTGATAAACTCTGCAAACCGGGAAAAAATCCTGAATACGTTTATGGGCTCTTTGCATAGACCTAGCATACTCCGCATAGTAGGGGCTTTCATGCTGGTTGACGAGAATGCCATCCTCCTTCAATGCCTTAGAGCAATTACCGTAGAACTCTTTGGTGAACAGTCCCTCCCCCGGTCCAAAGGGATCAGTGGAATCGACAATGATTAGGTCATAAGCATTTTCCTTGGAGCGAACAAATCTCAATCCGTCCTCAAAATACAGCTGAACTCTTGGGTCATCCAGCTTACAGGCCGTCTGAGGCAAATATTTTCTACAAACATCCACAACCATTTTGTCAATTTCCACCATGTCAATATGTTCAATCGTGCTGTAGCGTGTCAACTCTCTTACTGTTCCACCGTCACCTGCGCCGATGACCAACACATTCTTAATCTTTGGATTAGTTGCCATAGGCACATGAACAATCATGTCATGATAAATAAATTCGTCCTTTTCTGTGACCATCATCAAACCATCCAAGGTAAAAATAGTGCCAAATTCCTGAGAATTAAAGACATCAATTCTTTGGAATTCGCTCTGCCCCGAATAAAGTGGCTTATCTACTTTGATGGAAAAGCGAACATTGTCTGTGTGCTGCTCTGTATACCATAATTCCATTGTTTATTCCTCCAGTATTTTAATGTTTTCAATTGACATATCCTCTGTTCCTGTAAGGAAACAACCCTTAGCCTTAGAATAAGCAATATAATCAATGATTTCTTCTGTTATCCGTTCTCCCGGCGCCAAAATAGGAATACCGGGCGGGTAACTCATAACAAATTCTCCGCTTATATACCCTGCGCTGTCTGTGATTGCAACAGAGCGCTGCTCAGAGTAGAAAGCTTTCTGGGGCGTCATCACTACATCCGGAGTAATGTACTCATGGTCAAGCATTCCCTTTTTATCCTTCATATATAGTCTCTTTATTTCAGACAAAGAAGACACAAGCCGTTCCAGGGCCAGTGCACGATCCCCAACAGAAATGATGGCTAGGATATTACCTATATCACCCAGCTCAATCTGAATTCCGTAATCATCACGAAGAATGTCATAAACCTCGATTCCTGCCAAGCCTATTTCTCTTGTGTAGACAGAAAGCTTAGTATGATCAAAATCAAACACCGAATCTCCATTAATAAGTTCTGTAGAAAAAGCGTAGTATCCACCAATTTTGTTGATTTCTTCGCGCGCATAATTGGCAAGAGAAGACACTTTCTTAAAGATGTTTTCGCCGTCCATAGCCAGATTACGTCTGGAGATATCTAAAGAAGACAATAGTAAATAGGAGCCACTAGTAGTCTGGGTCAAGTTAATGGTTTGGCGCACATGACCAGTACTAAGACGATCATTTTTCAGCAAAAATGAACTTTGCGTCAGCGATCCGCCTGTTTTATGCATACTAACTGCCGACATATCTGCTCCTGCTGCCATCGCACTGACAGGCATGTTCGCACCGAAGTAGAAGTGAGTACCATGTGCCTCATCCACAAGGACTGCCATATTATGGCGATGGGCAAGCTCGGTAATAGACCTTAAATCAGAACAAATACCATAGTATGTAGGATTATTAACGAAAATTGCTTTGGCGCCTGGATTTTCCTCGATGGCTTTTTTCACATCGTTCACCGACATGCCTAAGGGTATGCCCAACAGTTTATTAACGCCAGGATTAACATAAACAGGAATTGCCCCACTGATAATTAGGGCATTAATGGCACTTCTGTGGACATTACGGGGCATAATGATTTTTTCACCCTGTTTGCACACGCTCATAATCATAGCCTGAACAGCCGCTGTGGTTCCGTTGACCATGAAAAACGCTTGTTTTGCACCGAAGGCATCTGCTGCTAGCTCCTCCGCCTCTTTGATTACAGAGATGGGATGGATTAGATTATCGAGCGGCTTCATAGAATTAACATCCACCGAAAGGCATTTCTGACCCAAAAATTCCGTGAGCTGAGGGTTACCTCTGCCCTGCTTATGTCCCGGCACATCAAACGGTACCACCCGCATGGACTTATATTTTAACAGTGCTTCATAAATCGGTGCCTTATCTTGCCCAAGTGAATGCATAAAAACCAGCCTTCCTAACCATAATCATTAGACATTCATATGACTATATCTCAATTTAGTCTCCTCGCAAAGATCGTTCATAGTGCACATCTTTGTTTAGGAGATAGTTCATAAATAGCTGTAGTAAAAAGAAGTCAACTTTATTTAACCCTAACCTTATACCCTTGTATAGCCTTTTACAAATTCGTGTAATACATTTTTTGTCTAAAGGCAACATAGCAAAATTACTCATTAACCTAGGTCAATGAGTAATAAACAGCGTTTATCGAGCCACCAGTCTTTTCTGAAAGTGGAGCATTCGTTGCATAGGGTGGTTGAGAGAGATCGAAGATTACTTATCTAACCAAACATCCTCCTATATCAAGGTTTTCAAAGAACGTTACCATTTTTTGACCGAATTGGAGGAAGCACTAGTCATTAGCTTACTTATACTTCCACCTTTTCGTAGTGCATAACTGTATGCACAATTAATCTTCCTCATCAGTGCCATAGCTCTCACGATAACATGCAATAGGACAATTAGAGCAATCGTGTACTGCTAATGGAAACGTATCGTTGTTGGAACCGATATTACAACCCCAAACACAAACTTTACCACAAACTTGCTGCATCAAAGTCTTTAATTCTTGTGCTCCCCAGTTTCCGTAGTAAGTCCTAAATCCCTCGTCAGTTTTAATGTTCATTATTTCGAGCCTGAGGTTGGGTAAGTATGGAAAAAAATCAGACGACTGAAATACACCATTCTGTATACCTATCTTGGCTAAGGATTCTATCTTTTCACACACTTTTAAAAT
>DATMYU010000378.1:0-4649 GCA_035560775.1 Desulfosporosinus sp. | reverse complement strand
GATAAAATAGTCGAATAATAAAGAAAACTTGGCTGGCGCCCACGAAGACACTGTCTTCGCACGTACTAGCCTTCTTGCAGACACTGTCTTCGCACGTATTAGTCATTCTGTCAGCCGCAGGCGCCGGCGGTCCCTTCTCGCCATCCTTGGCCAGCGGCCGCCTAGTTGCGCTTATACCACCCGAATTATGCCACCCAAAACTATACTTTCTGATTGGTATGAAAAAGGTAAACCTTTGAAAGACACGAGTTAAGTAAAATTAGCGGGAGTATCATGTGGAGATAATCGAAGGACGATTACTGATAAGGCTTGGTCCCGCATCAATAACCCTGTATTTTCAGCAGTTATTGCTACCAGGAGCACAGGGTATCGATCGATATATGATTTGTAAGGTAGTATCGGAGTGCCTTCCCATCATTAAACACGAGGTTAATCTGTGGAAGAGGAGATATTCACTACATGAAAAAAATTAAAAAAGCCTTAGCTTCTTTAGCTATCGCTAGTATGGCACTGACCATAGTTCCCTTTAATGCATTTGCAGCAAACACAGTCTCAACTCGCTTAGCAGGTACAACTGCTGAACAAACAGCAGTAATAATCGCTGAGCAAACGGGTTATACCGGTACAGCAATTCTTGCATCTTCAGCCTTTTATGGCGCATCTGATGCACTGACCGCTGGCCCCCTCGCAACCTTCCTGAAAGCTCCTATCCTTTTGCAAGAGCCTGGAACAGTTTTAAATGCAGATACCAAAGCTGAACTTACGAAACTCAATGTTAAGAAGGTTTACGTAACCAGTGGAACTGCTGTAATCAGTCAAGTAGTACTTGACCAATTAAAAGGTATGGGTATGGAAGTTGAGTCCCTTGGTGGAAATGACCGTTTCGACACATCTGTTAATATCGCTAAAAAATTAGTTGCCCTCGGAGCACCTGTGAAAAAGGTTGTAGTTGCTTACGGTTGGCTGAACCAAGATGCACTCTCCATTGCATCAATCGCTTCTGCAGCCAATGAACCGATTATCTTAACTGAAAAAGCAGGACTTTCTGCTAATGCAAAAGCATTCTTGGCTGCAAACCCGGGTATAGCAGCAGCCGATGTTATTGGTGGAACAGGCGTTATCGATGCTGCTGTATTAACTCAGTTGCCAAATCCAACTCGCCACTATGGCAACACAGCTTATGACACGAACAACCAAGTCATCCAAGACTTCGCAGCTGTCCTTAAATTTGATAATGTATTCGTAGCTAACGGCGTAACTGCTATCGATGCTCTCTCTGGTGCACCACTTGCAGCTATGACTAACTCCCCTATTGTTCTCACGGATGGAACAGTTCCTGCTGCCGCAACCTTCGTTCATAGCAAAATGACGACTGGTATTGTTACTGCTCTCGGTGGTACAGCTGTTGTTTCTGAAACTGTACGGACTGGGGTTGCTACTGGTATGGGTGTAGTACAGGGAAATTTAACTGGGTTCAAAAATCCGATATTCTCAAATTCGAGCCAAGTATTCTTAGTTACAGCAAATGGAACCAGCACTTCTTACGGAACAGGAAGTATGTACGAGAAAACAGATGGACAGTGGAAAAAGCTCAATACATTGGCTGTTAGACTAGGTGCAAATGGTATCTCTTACACTAGAGTACAAAATTCATACCAAACGCCAGCAGGAGTACTAAATATACTATCTGCTTTTGGCATAGCAGATAATCCTGGTTCAAATTACGCATACCACAAGGTAACATCCTCCGACTACTGGGATTTGAACAGTGGAAGTCCTACTTACAATAGAATGATAACTAGTAACCCAGGCGGTGATCTCGAACATCTAATAGATTTTGGAACTGAGTATAAGTATGCATTGGTTACCGACTGGAACTACAGCCAAAGCCCTAATGCAGGAGGCGCAATCTTCATTCATGTAAATGGGTCAGGAGCAACTGGAAGTTGTATATCTCTTACAGAAGGCGATATGGTAAATTTAATTAAATGGTTAGATCCAGCCAAAAATCCAAAGGTGTTAGTAGTGCCAAATTCGGACTTAGGTAACTATTTTTATTAAGTCTTTGTATGATCTTACCAATGCTGCTTGATGCAGAATTACATAAATTGCATCAATTGCATCAACTTTTTACTTATTCAACAGAGACAACTAAGCAGGAAGGACTTCGACTATAAATCGAAGCCCTTCCTGCAATGGAATCTAACCAGAGGATACTTTGGATAGATGATTTAATTACCTATGGCTGTTTTGGAGAGACCTGAATGGACGATTCAATCACCCAGGGCTGTTTCGGAGAAAAAGAATTGAGAGAAAGTGATAACGGAAAAGATCCAGGAATTACCGAAGAGCGATAATGTCACTCATATTATATTGTTCGATTATCCTGGTGAGAATCAATCGGACCTTTTCAGGTGTGTCATAACCGATTAACCGTATTTCATTGAGTATTTCTGTTGCCTCCTGCGTTATTATAGGAAATGTCAAGTTAAACCACTCTAAGAAGTCGTCATGAGGTCTTGGTGATCGTCGATTTGCTATCTCCCAGTCGAGCATTTTTTGTATGTAAAGTGAGACTTCAAAATATTTTTGACGATTACTGAGGGGTGGCTGGGTAAGCGTTTCTCTATAATGTCGTTGCACTTGACTCGCTTTATCAAAATAACCCCACAGGTCAAAACCAAATTCAACTAGTCCTGAATTTACTAAGGGATCCATGACTGAGTTTAATAAAATAGTTGCAAAGCTCGTATCAAATCCATTTCTTAAACCATAGTCGGTTATTGAAGCCCTAGGAAATCCTTCTTGCGCTAATAATAAATGTCTTAACTCGTGAGCAGCATCAAAAGCATCTTCGAGGTGGATTGGAGAGCTTTTCAAAATGATTAGATTAAGAACATCTTTAACTTCACCCGTTCTCATGTTTACTGATAAAGATGGATCAACACCCCAAATGACTGGCCTAACTATCTTTGTTCTCTCCGAAATGTAAAATGCTCTAAATTCCTTGGATTTTTTGAGTAAAGTATTTAAGGTATAGCGTTCAGCATAAATTTTAAATTCGTTGCACATTCCTCCTGTGGTCAGAAATTTAGGCAGCCCCTTAAAGGGCAAGCAACACTCCCGATACTTTAATCCACTTTTGCAAGGGCAACTCTGATTTAGCTCAACCATTTTTTAACCCTCCAAATATTACTAATGTTATTGAACCATTCGACACAAAGGAGAGATATCCTACAACGAAATGAGGAAGTAGTTCAGTAAATGCCTTTAACCTTAAACAAGTTCAGTCGGGCACGAATAAAGTTAAATGTGTATTGCAACGATGAAAATAGGCTATTGCCAAAATTTGAAGGACAGTACGTAGTGTTTAGATAGCTTTAAGGGCCTTTTACTTCGTATTAGAGCATATTTCCAGTGCATCCTGATAGCTCGCCACATTCAAGCTTCACAAGATAGATATCTGAAGGGTCACTACCATGGACGATGAAAGATAGGGCATCCAATTCGGTATGCCCATCGCGAACTCTGGATTAAAGGAGAATTTGTATGGATGATAGAAATTATTCAGTGAGGAAGGCCCAAAGAGAAGATTGTGGTACAATCCTCGAACTTATGCGTGAGTTTGCAGAATACGTCGACCTAATTGACGACTTGGTCGTCGATCGACAAAGTCTCGAAACTGAAATCTTTGAACATAAGGCAGCAGAGGTGCTGATTGCCGATATTGAGAAAGAACCGATTGGGTATGCTTTGTATTTTAATATCTTCTCGTCTTTTTCCGGTAGAAGAGGTGTCTATCTGGAGGATTTGTATATCTCACCAGCATATAGAAATCAGGGTTATGGAAAGGCTCTTTTGAGGACTTTGGCTAAGAACACAGTTGAAAAAGGTTTTGTGCGTCTTGAATGGGCTTGTTTAAACTGGAATACTTTAGCTAAAGAGTTTTACAAATCCATCGGAGCGCATCCGCATGACGATTCAACAATTTACAGACTTGAGGGAAGTGCGTTAAATAGTTTTGTTTGCTCTTCATAAGATTTACGGAAATATCTAAAGGCAAGGATTCCAATTAATTAACTGTCAAACGCAAGAATGAGGTTTATCACACTCATAAGCCTGGTCACATATTCTGTGAATAAAGTAACAGAAAGGACAGGTACTATTATGAATGATTGGATCACAGATCGCACGCCGCCCGTCATCGCGGCTGAAATCAATACAATTAAACAACAGACTTGTAAAATCCTGCTTACCAACGCCATCGAGATCGGCCGGCGACTGAAGGAAGCCAAGGATCTGCTTAAATATGGGGAATAGGGCAAGTGGTTGAAGGAATCGGTCAGTTACTCCCAGCGAACGGCCGACAGGCTGATGCAGCTCTTCGAAGAGTATGGGACAAAACTGCTTGCTTCCCCCGACAGTGACGGCAATCCAAATTCGCCACTGGTGGCGAATTTGACCTACACCCAGGCGCTCATCCTCCTTGGGATCCCGGAAGAGGAGCGGGATCACCATTCACCGCGATAACATGATCAAAGCCTACGATGAGCTGCTGAAAATGCTCACCGTATTAGACAGAACGGATCCGGAGATGAAGGAAAAATACAGGGAGACGGCGAGTAAGATTGTCCAGTCCATATTTCAAT
>DATMYU010000377.1:0-3540 GCA_035560775.1 Desulfosporosinus sp. | reverse complement strand
ATCTAGGTTTTGTTCCTGCTACGACAGCAACAACTCCACCCGCTAAATTATCATAACCGGTTTTGCTCAAACCACATTCTGCGAAGATACGGACCAATTCTTGTTGTGGCGGAAATTCTCGAGCGGAGTCATGTAAGTATTGATACGCGCTAGCCTTTTTGGCCCAAATTTTACCCATCAAAGGTACAAGTTTCTCAAAATATACCCAATAAGCTTGTTTAAACACAGGGAGAGATGGTTTAGCCATATCCAAGGATACGACCTTTCCTCCAGGTTTAACGACACGTGCCATCTCTCGTATTCCCTGGCGTAAGTCCGGTAAATTTCGCAATCCCCACCCCACTGTTACCCCGTCAAATGAGTTGTCTGAAAAGGGAAGTTCCATGGCATCCCCTCGGATAAATTGGATACTGTCTCGATTCGGCAACTGTATCAAAGATTGTTTAGCTACATCCAACATTTTTTGTGAGAAGTCTAATCCTGTAACATTTCCTTCACTACCTACCGCTTTTCCTAGTTCCATGGAGAGTTGCCCTGTCCCGCAGCAAACATCAAGCATCTGCATACCTGGCTTTGCTCCAACTCGTTGCACGGCAAAACGTCGCCATCGTTTATCCATTCCCACGCTCATTAAACTATTCATCAAATCATAGTGACCAGCAATAGAATTAAAAGTCTCTTTGACATAAGTCGCTTTATCTTTACCACCAAAATCCATAATTTTTCTCCCTATCCCTTTTAGTTCTTCATACTCGTAATAGTATTTGACATTTCCTACAATAGTACGCGAACAGCGTCTCATTGTCTATATAAAGAAAACTTGGCTGGCGCCCGAAGACACTGTCTTTGCACGTATTAGCCTTCTTGCAGACACTGTTTTCGCACGTATTAGTCATTCTGTCAGCCGCAGGCGGCCGCCTTAGTTGCACTTATACCACCCGAATTATGCTACCCGAAACTTATACTTTCTATATAGGTATGGAAAAAGGAAGGGATCGCAAAAGCGTTCCTTTCCTTTTACAGTCAATTTCCGAATGTGAAGCACACAAGCAGAGAGGTGGGAGAATACTAATAAATCCTTTATTTTAGCTTCGAACCCACAAACGTGTATCCCCGCTCCGTAAGAACCCAAAATGTGAACGTTTCGGACGATGCAAAACCACAACCTTCACAATGACTGCTTCCGCGGTCGATACTACAGCTCGAACTACAAGATTGACCGAATTGTTCATTACGAATATATCCCATATGTTCCATTTGCGCCAAAGCGCTTTCAAGTTCCCTCACCGAACAGCCAACTTCATGGGCCAACTGCGTCATTGATAATGATTCCTTGCGTGCTAGTATTTTCATAATGCGTGTTAGCAAATCTGTTCACCCCCAGAGGGTTTATTGAAAACCAAGTGCCAGTCCACCATGAAAGACAATCCAGCCCATGGCAAAACTCAGAATAAGGTTATAGGCAACTCCAAAACTTGTCCAGCCTAAGCTTCCTGATTCCTTATAGGTTGTAACGACGGATGCGAGACAGGGAATATAGAGCATATACACCACTAGGAATGTATACGCCCTTAGAGGGGTCATCGCCCCCGTCATAGCCTGAGCTATGGACTGCGAAGCATCTGCGGCGACACCGTACAAAATACCTAGAGTCGATAATGTCGTTTCTTTAGCTGTAAACCCAAAAACAATCGCGACCATGATCCGCCAGTCAAATCCTAATGGCTCTCCAATAAATGATAACCAACCTCCCATTTTCCCTGCCCACGTTAAGTTCATAGGAACCCCTTGTGGATAAGAACTCAGTGCCCAGACCACAATAGAGGCTGCTAAAATGAATGTCCAAGCTCTTCTGAGAAAAGAGTAGGTTTTCTGCCATGTTGGTAACAAGACATTGCGCAATGTGGGAATATGGTACAGTGGCAGTTCCATGACAAAGGCTGAACGTTCCGTTTGCTTAACAACTCTTCTAAAGAAAAGTGCGGAGAACATTACAAGGATCATGCTTAACAACAGAAGACTTATCATCACGATAGATCCTCGCGAGCCTGGAAAAAAAGCCGCTACAACAGCACTCATGACCCCTAAACGTGGTACACAGGGGATCAACGGATTTATGAGCATCGTTATCAAACGATCTTTGGGATCTTCTAATGTTCGTGTAGCCATAATTCCTGGTACGTTACATCCAAAACCTGTAACTAAGGAGAAAAATGATTTGCCATGTAATCCCATCAATTGCATAAATCGATCCCCTAAAAAGGCTGCACGCGCTAAATAACCACTGTCTTGCATAAAGGAAAAAAAGCCAAAGAAGATTGCAATTTGAGGGACAAAAGCTAAAACAGCACCAACCCCCGCGAAGATTCCGTCTCGCACTAAGCTCTGGACAAAATCTGGAGCGTGGCCCCATTGCAGTATATTCACAATAACATCAGCTGCCCATGCCATACTTTGGGAAACAGCACCACCTAGAGGCGCACTGGCCACAAACGAACCCCAAAATACTATGGCCAAAACCGCAAACATAATTGGGTAACCCCAAATTGGTGAAAGGACCCATCCATCTAATAAATCCGTCCACGTGGGTTTAGAGGGATTTTCTTGTGTCCTAAACCTTGGGAGAATCTGAGAAATATATTTATATTTGGCGTCCGCAAAGCCCATTTCGAATTGATCCTTGCTCCACCCTTCTGCCTCATAAGTCTGGAGCAACTTATCCCCCGGAAGCGCTACTGTTTCTAGCAGTTCGTAATTTACAGCATCTCCAGGATCACAACAGGAATCCTTATTCCTACTTTTCCTAGACTTCGGAGCGCTTAACTTCCACTCTTGTCCGATCTCCGGATCTCGCTCTAAACGTTTAAGAGCTAACCACCGCAAAGGGTACCTTGTTGCCCATGTGGTACCCGCCAACAGACCTTCCATTGCTCGAATCCTTTGGTCAAGTTCTTCAGGATACGATACTTCACCCTGTAAAGGATCCAATTCCAGCATTCCTACCCTAATAGCTTCTGTTAAGAATTGCTCGATTCCTTGGCCTTTAGCCGCAACTATTTCAACCACAGGAACGTTCAAGGCCAATGCTAGCTCAGTGGTATTAATCATCATACCGGCAGACTGTGCCAAATCCATCATATTTAAACCGATAACAACACGGGGAGCAAGTTCCATTATCTGCAGAACCAAGTAGAGATTACGTTCAATATTTGAAGCATCAACCATGGCCATTACAACATCCGGTTTTTCACGGAGAATATATTCACGTGTAATAATCTCTTCTTGGGAGTATGCGGTCAAACTATAGGTTCCAGGAAGATCAATCAGTTCTATTTCCTGATTAGCTCTTTGGATTAACCCTGATTTCCGCTCAACGGTTTTTCCAGCCCAGTTTCCAACCTGTTGGTTGGAACCAGTTAAGGCGTTAAAAACCGTACTTTTTCCGACATTAGGATTTCCTACAAGAGCTATTTTCATTAGCCGCTTCCCCCTTTGATACTCCTTAGACATGTCCTAAGCGGCAAAATTATTAATTTAAAT
>DATMYU010000376.1:0-2868 GCA_035560775.1 Desulfosporosinus sp. | reverse complement strand
ACACGGGAAATTGCCGCGGCATGCAATATTGAACGCGGTGGTCTTCACTATCACTTTAATAAAAAGCAAGATATTCTATTCGAACTCTATCGTCAATTCTACTCTTTTATGTATGATTCAATTATTGACCAGTTTTCGGATGAAGATGAGGCAGTACTCATTATAATAAGTAACATGCTTCTCTATCGTATCCTCTTGACCCACACCTCACTTTCCCGCATGATGGTCAGCGTGATGAGGAACCGCGATTTGACTAAGGCAAAAATAACTGAGACCTCGAGAGTGTTGGAGAACAAAACCTTACAGGTAGGCTATCCCCAAATACGGTTCGCGTTATCAATAGCGATCGGGGCGGAGGTCGAGCTGATACTACAGCTGACAGAAGGCGAAATTGATCTTTCTTTAGATGAACTGGCGAGATGGGTTTCCGGGCTTGCGCTGACTGCGCTTGGTTATTCTTCTGCGGATGTCGACAGATACTATCATCGGGCATTGGAATGTGTCGAGATGTTTGATGTAAAAGCCTTCGCTGAAACGATGGAGCAAAATGTTACGTGGTTTCAGCAGAGTGATATTCAATGAAACTTTTTGTTTTAAAGTGTGAATGAAATGAGGAGTGCTTTAAATGGATCCTGTTAGGATAATCGAAATTAAAGAAAGCGTTTTTGAGGATAACAATCAAGAAGCAACCAGAGTTCGCAGCGAACTCAAAGAAACAAAGACTTTTTTATTAAACCTGATGTCCTCCCCCGGCAGCGGTAAAACCACTATGCTGACCCGCACGATCGAGCGTCTCAAGGACGATATGCAGATCGGAGTAATGGAAGCGGACATCGATTCCGACGTAGATGCTTATACGATTGCCAAAACCGGTGTCCGGGCCATCCAGCTTCATACCGGCGGTATGTGTCATCTGGACGCCGGTATGACAGAGCAGGGATTAAAGGAATTAGGAACGGCAGATCTTGACCTTGCAATTTTGGAAAACGTCGGGAACTTGGTTTGTCCGGCCGAATTCGATACAGGCGCTGTGAAGAACGTCATGATCCTGTCCGTGCCGGAGGGTCATGACAAACCTCTCAAATACCCTCTGATGTTCACAGTATGCGACGTGCTAATCATCAACAAGATCGATGTGCTGCCGTATTTTGATTTCGACATGGAGAAGGTCGTTGAGTACGCCCATATGCGCAATCCGAAACTTGAGATCTTTCCGATTTCCGCCAAGACAGGCGAAGGGGTGGATGCCTGGTGCAACTGGCTCCGCAGAAGTGTGGCTGAATGGAACAGATAATCATTACCATCTCCGGAGTATAGAAGGGAGCATTGTATTGCCCCTTATTGCGTACGAGCTTTCTTCCATGGTAAGGATCAAATGACTGCAAACAATAGCCGAGGACATTGATGTCTCTCGGCTATTGTTGTTTTTCAATTGCCCGTCACGTTCCATGGGTAAGCGTCAAATAATACGCACATTAAATAAGTCCCTGCGCATGCCGGGACTTGTTGTTACTTGATTGTAAGTTAGTGGTAGTTGGCAGTAGTTAGCGACAGTTATAGGTTCAGCTGCTATTGCAGATTTCTGCATTGATTCAAAAATATCAGTAATTCCCCTTTTTTTACCTTCCATCTGGTTTCTTAACCAAAAATCTTTGACATGTTAAAATATCACTTTTTCCCTCAAAGAAAATCCTACCGGTATTGGCTTACAGAGCATCGAAAGCATTGCGCACAAATATAACGGCGGGGTTGAATTCATCCCGTTCTTAACGGCCTGACTCCGAATCATTCACGCCTTTTGCAAATGCAATTCACGAGTCGACATGCTTTCGACATCAATCTCCGGTAAGCGTAGAATAATCCCCACCTTGAAATTTTCAAGGCGAGGATTATTCTACGGCGGGGTAAATTTCATTATCCTGTTAATTATTTTGCAACGCAAATTTTAAATCTGTAATATATTCTTTTCGAGCTCGTTGGCTGATTTCAGCCGTAGGAACAATTCCATCAAAGCCATGAAAGCACCCGGGATATAAATGAAATTCCGTAGGTACTCCAGCCTGCCTTAGTCTTGCTGCATAATCCATGGTTTCATCGCGAAATGGATCTAAATCACCTACACAAGTATATGTGGGCGGAAGCCCTGATAAATCAGCGGCACGGGCTGGAGCAGCATAGGGAGATACATCTCCTTTATTGCTTCCTAATGATCATTGCATCTAGGTTTTTTCTGATCTCATATAGATTCTCTTCATTAAAGCTGTCCGATTGTGCCGGCATAACAGAGAACATTTTTCTAAGATCTGGATGGACTCTTTTTTCCATGCTAATTCCTTTCGCAATCCAGTTGGGAGCGTAAGCGGAAGTACAGCCTTTCGACACTTTCAAATCCCGGTACACCCCTAAAGTTTCACCAAGAGTGATACACCGCTCTGTGAATTGCGGATAGCGTATCCCTATTTCACACAAACCGTGGTTCATCGCCCATTGTTTCCCTGGAGTCGCAATTTTCAATTCAGCTTCAATCCTTGTAAGAAGCTCCTCCAGCGCAGCATTCGTTAATTTACCATCAGATACTTTATGAACAATTAGGTTCCAGCCTGCTCGTCCTAAGTTATCCTTATTCGAAACCGACCATTCTTCCGCAAGAATATCTGCATACTTGTGATTGCAGACAACTTCACCGATGAACTTATCAATAATATCAGAATAGGTTAATTGAGAAACCATACTCCGTGCTTCATCTAACGTCAGCTTCTTTGCATCAAACAGCATACAGACCAGCCATTGGGCATCCGTGTTTCCACTCTGCCAAAGCTAGACTCACCCGCCCTTTTTATAGATAATTTCATCGACGAAATATGGAAT
>DATMYU010000375.1:0-2554 GCA_035560775.1 Desulfosporosinus sp. | reverse complement strand
TTGTCATTCAAAATAGATGACAGCAAATCACGAATGGAAAAGTGACTGTTATCCATATATTGGGGAGTAGCATTAAGAAAAAGTAAATCTGTAACCAACGTGGCCATTCTTTCTGCATTTTGTTTCACGGTAAGCAATGTTTCTTTGTATTCGTCAATGTTTACCGAGTCTTCATCAATCTCCATTACCTCGATATTGGTCAATATGGCAGATAGTGGCGTTTTTAACTCATGTGCGGCATTTTGGGCAAAGCGTTTTTGACTGTCAAAAGCAGCGCTGAGTTTTTCCAACATATTGTTGAATGAATGCGTTAGCCGTGCGACTTCATCATTGCTGCGTGGAACAGGGATTTGCGACCGTAAATTATTTTCATTCACATCTTCAATAATCTTACTAAGTGTGGCAACAGGCTTTAGTGCCTTTCCGACAACAACCCATGTCAATATGGTTCCAATCCCAGTAATGACCACCATCAATAATATGCTTTGTAGCGTGAAGTTTTTCTTTGAATTTTCAAATACGCGAATCGCGCCTGCATTTGTCAGCGGCGCAACTTGTACTACCGTTTCAGGATCAGTGACCGTTGGTACGGGCGATGACGGAGCAACGAATATGGCTTCAAGAGGTTTATAAAATGTATATCCGGCACTAAATACCGATCCAATCGTTAGGCAAGCGCAAACTAATATCAAAATGCTACAAGTCAAAATGGTAAGTCTTAGCCGCAATGAAATTTTACTCAACATAATAGCCTTGTCCCCTTATGTTTTTAATCGTGCTCTGCGGTAACTTTTTTCTTAGCGAATTGATATGAACCTTAAAAGCATTTGTGAATGAATCCGCTTCGCTATCCCAAACATGTTCAATTAAATCCTCGCCACTCACAAGTGTTCCTTTATTCATAAGCAAATACTCTATGATGCCATACTCTTTTTTAGTCAGGGTGATTTCAACACCATCGAGATACATTTTCTTTAAAGCAGTATTCAAAACCAGCCTGTCCGTCGAAATTTCAGTATTTTGCGTTGAAAAATTACGTCGTAATAAGGCCCGGACTCTCGCTTCCAGTTCTTTGAAATGAAATGGCTTGGCAAGATAATCATTTGCTCCCATATCAAGCCCGGCAATTTTATCTTCTAATTCACTCCTTGCGGAAAGTATAAGAACCTTGATCTCTGCATTTTCTTTTCGAATTTCTTTTAATACGTCAATACCGTCTATCTTTGGCAAGTTCATATCTAAAATAATAGCGTCATAAAGAGAAGAATAGTAATGCTTCAATGCTTCTTCACCATCTGACGCAGTATCCACAGCATAACCTAATTTCGTAAATCCTTTTTGCAAAGCCGATTGTAGGGACATTTCATCTTCTACAACTAATAATTTCATGGTTCACCTCCGTTTAATCAATGCGCCCATTAACTGTAACATACTGTGAGTTAAGATTCGGTTAATAAATAACAATTTTATCAAAAGAGGCTGCCATCACTTTATGGCAGCCCTTTAACATCTATTGTTAGAAATATTCCCCGAAGCACCAATGGCCACACTTCAAGTTTGAATCCCATTAATGATTTGCTCATACAGTCCATAGATAATTCCAGGCACAATCGACTATAAAAAGCATCCTAAATGATGAGAGCCTAAACCCTGGTATTGTAACAATTACAAAGTTGTGATGGTTTAGAAGTCTCACTGCCGGACTTTTTCAATACGGATGTCTTTAGCAATTTAGAACAAGAACTCACATGAATCTCCAATATTAACGCTGCATCTCCCCGAAATTATTAACCGTAAATGCTCTGTATTAGTTTGCTTTCCCGCCAAACAAACCTAAAACACATTTTCGAATTATCTGCCTCCCATTCTTTCCTGCATAGCTTTGATTAAAAAATCATTCACCATCTTTTTATACGCTGCATGCACATCCGGATCAATCGAAGCAAACTTGGTCATCTCATAAGTCAGTTCCTTGAACGCTTTGTCCAGGTTCTCATATAAAAAGGCGATTTTATTGGCGGCCACCTTATTAAACGCTGTAGTAAGATTATCACTCATCCTTTGGATGCTCTTGTAACCTGTCGTTTCTTTAAGCTTGTCATACTCCAATTGCTTTTTCTCGACATCCTGCGCCAGTGCCTGCTTGGACTTCTGCAGATCGCCCGCCTTCGTCTTCAGGTTGTCGCACTCCTTAGTCAGCTGAGTGTTTTTGCCCTTTTCACCGTCCAGTGCGTTCTGAAGATCGACTTTTTCCTGCTGGGCCCGGTCCCGATCCTGAAATGCCTGTTCCCGGTCCTGAAGAGCTTGGTCCCGATCCTTCACTGCCTTCTGCAGTTCCCGAACGGACATGTTTTCGATATCCATCTCCACGATAAACTGCTCCCGTTCTTCTTCCGGGACCGCGAGAAGGATGAGCGCCTGAGAATAGTTCATGTTCGGCAGTCGCTGCGTTTGCGCGCCGGCGTTGAGGGCAGCAGGCTGTTTGTCCCCGTACGCATCAAAGACGAGCATCAGTTTCTGGGCCGTTCTCTCCGTGTACCTTACCGACTCCGCC
>DATMYU010000374.1:0-7509 GCA_035560775.1 Desulfosporosinus sp. | reverse complement strand
CAAAGAAATTATCATGCCCTTATATGAACCATTCATAGGGTATAAAGTAGCCATGGTCTTATTAGATGGGGTACCTATTGAAATAATAGAGACAACCTTGAGTGAGAAAGAGATTTGGGAAGATGATCACTCTAACAGTGTTCTGTATCCGACAGATAAGTGATACGAACTCCTAACTTACCATTATACATAGCATGGGTACCACATTGAGGTCGGTATTTGATATGCGACTATCTATCTAAAATATTAAGACCCCGGCATTGCTGCCGAGGTCTGGTTGCATTTAGAGAGAGAAAAGAGCTAAGTCCCCTTTATTTCTGATACGGAAATGTTAGGTGCTTCAGCAGTGTCAGTTCATTGCCCCAAGAATTACCTGTACTAATTTTATCGCATCCGCTCTACAATAAGAACAAACGTTCTAAGGAAGGGCGGATGTATGTATGAAAACAATTGCGGCGCCTGTGGAAATGGTCTGTTGGTTCGATCTAAATGGTAAACCACACCCAGTACGATTTCGGCATGAGGGATCTGTTGTCAAAGTTCAACAAATCGTACACACAACGGAAGAAAAACTTGCCGGGAATATCATGAAAGTCTTTCGATGCCAAAGCGAAGTAAATGGAATAATGAAGGTATTTGAATTGAAATATGAAATGCAAACCTGCAAATGGTTGTTGTGGAAGATGTAACGAGGTTTAACGAGGTTTAACGAGGTTTAACAAGGTGTAACAAGTCAAATCCTAGGGCAAGATATCATTATGTAGTGTCATATCTTTCTCGTTTGCCCTTCATAGAACGCGGTGGGGGTTATTTTTTTGTGAAACAGAGAGTCCCCTCTGTGTGGGGCTACAATAAACTGGACATCATCGGATATTCTTCATCATCAACTGTCCCGCCACTACTAAAGCGCACTCCGCTATTTAGAAATGAAGACCTAAAAACTGAACTATTACCAAACCTTTCACGCAACGAATCGACGACCCGATCCATTGCACGTTGTGTAACATAATCTCTTTCAAAAAGAGCCAATTGCTGAAAATCATTCTGACATAGCTCTGAAACCCTCACACCTAACTGTCGAACAGGCTCACCTTTCCAAAGCTCATCGAACAATTCACAAGCGATTTCGTGTATTGCGTTCGTACAATCAATTGCAGAGAAGATCTTTCGTTGATGCGAACAACTATAGAATTCATTCGTCTTTAATGAAACAGATACTAGCCGAGCACAATAACCGGATTGTCTTAACCTTGCGGCAACAGTCTCCGTTAATGACAATAAAACTAAATGGGCAGTTGCTGAGTCTTCTACATCAAAAGCAATTGTTGTAGAGTTGCCAATTCCCTTAATCATCGGTCGGTGATTTTCTCTGACTTGCGAAACATCGTTACCATTCGCATAGTTCCAAACTAATACGCCATGGCTCTTGAGATAAAGCTTAATCCATTTCGGATCGGTATGAGCAAGATCACCAATCGTTGTTATGTTGCGACCTCTAAGCTTCTTAGAGGTCGCACGGCCAAGCATAAACAGTTCCTCGATTGGAAGGGGCCACATCTTAGTTGGTATCTCGTCGGGAAAAATAGTATGTACTTTATCTGGCTTCTTTAGCTCTGAGGCCATTTTAGCCAGGAGCTTGTTCTTACTGATACCGATATTAACAGTAAAGCCTAACTCATATTTAATACGATCCTTGATCCGATAAGCAGCTTCAACAGGATCATCAAAGAGACCTTGGACCTCAGAATAGTCCATGAAGTACTCATCTATCGAGTATTGTTCGACCAAAGGTGAATACTCACGGAGAATATCTCCAAAGGCCTGACTGCACTGCATATACAGATTATAGTTCGGCGGTACGATAATCAACTCCGGACATTTAGAGCGAGCTGAATAAAGCGTTTCTCCTGTCTGGATATTAAACTTTTTAGCAGGAATTGATTTGGTTAAGACAATGCCATGCCGGGTTTGCTCATTGCCACCAACAACCGAGGGAACTGTCCTTAGATCAAGGCTTTCGCCATGCTGTAAGCGATGTACAGCTTCCCAAGAGAGATAGGCTGAGTTAACATCTATGTGAAAAATGATTCTCTTGCCCATTTATATATTCACCTCTCTTATATGAAGCGTATGATCTGATAATATCAAAACATAAGTTCTGTGTAAAGAGAAAATGGTTTACCATATGATTCCATAATGTGCTGACGGAGAATAGAATACTGATCTTCAGATGCCAAGTGAGATTTGCGGAGAGCTGAAGACGTTCGAGATTAAGTACGAAATACAAACCTGCAAATGGTTATTATGAGAAGATGTAAAAGGAGAGCTCATGCCCAGCTCTCCTTTTTTAGAGGGAACAGAAGACTTCTTGTAAGTGCGATTTGGTATATATTATGTTGTTTGTCCAAAAAAGTTACAAATTTGGTGAACTATTTGTACCTGCAAGTGTGTTTTGTGGAAGATGTAGAAAGGAGAGCAGAGCCTGCCAGCTTCTCCTTTTTGGAACGGGTGACTGCTCATAAGTGCGTTTGGAATATGTTATGTTCACTTATCCAAAAGGTTACGAACTCTCGTCCTATATCTTTGGCCCTCATAGGAAACGGTGGGAGTTGTTTCTGTTTTCAAGGATCAACCTGCCTTTCTTTGTGTTGATTGGGGGTTCGTTTTTGATTACTGGTATTAAAATTAGAAGGCTACCATCGTTTCGGATGATAGCCTTCTAATTAATAGTGTTTCTTTAGAAAATCACGCCTAAAGCGATAAGAATCAAAATAGCAATAGCAATAATTCCTACACCGACACAACAACCATCGCCGCCATAGCCATAAGAAGCAACTGGAGCGATAGGGGGATGACAGCATGCTCCACCCATTCCGCCGTGACCGCTATAACCCATTCCTTGACCCATTCCGTACATCGCAATTACCGCCTCTCTCTAACTTAGAATACGATTCCTAAAGCGATTAAAAGAAGAATAATTATTACAACTGCAGCGATCCCCGCGCCGAAACCTCTTCCGCCACCTTCGCAACCGCAATTTCCACCATCATTACCAAATGCCATTTGTTTTTCCCCCTTTGTTTAGGTGATAACGCATAATATGCAAAGCGTGGGGCACATGGAACAATATGGTAAAAAGATGTAAGTCGGTTTTTTGTATAAGATGTAGGTTAATATTCCACCAGAGTATAATAAACTGAATTCCTGGAATAATATCCTACGTAGTCTCCATGAGCAAGGCTTCCTCATCTAGGCATAAGTGAGGGGGCCTTATTTGCGTTTTTCTTTTTAACCTACCTTCGGTGAGAATAAAGGGCCTCAGCTGTTGTTTGAACATTCGGCGGGAAGAAAAGACATTTTCCAATTTCGGCAGATACACCGATTTGCCAGGAACCTATTGCCTCTTTGGTATAAAGAGCAGCACGAGCAAAGACAGAAGTGGGCTTGTTACGAGCTGCCTCCCCATAGTATTCACTCCAGGCACTCATGCCGGCTTAAAGCAGGTTATCAGGTCACCAACTGCTGTCATTCATAGTTTCATTCAAGGTTTTTCAATATTTCATGGTAACGCTCAGTCCCCAAGTCACTGGGTTCCCCTTTTTTGCAGAAGGCAAACCCGGCTAACTTCTGATTGGGACGTTCCACTATAACCTTGCCACTTATTAACTTAGATTCTAAAACCCCAAGGGCCTCGAGAAATCTCCGGTCTTTTTTTGCCTTGTTGTAAAAAGACAGAACATAGACATAGAAAAACAGGTTGTAATGAGTGAAAGGATACGCCACTTGCAAAAAAAGGGTACCGATTCCATAGTGACAAGGACCGAGAGGTAGACGGGTTTCCCAATGTCCAAGCAGGAATTCTACTGCTTGATCAAGAGATTCGTTGATATTGAGAAAATGAGTAAATCTGAAAGCATCCAAAGCTGCCAACGTTGGGCCCGGATTTGCAAACTCTGTTTCCGGGCCTCTCCCGAAGCTGAACTTATTACAACGCCAGCCGCCATCACTGTGCTGAATTTCCCAAAGATGATCAAAGGTTCTCTTGAGCCTGCTGTCAGAAGCATATCCTAAATGGCAAAGAGTTCTGGCGGCGTTAATAGTATGACAAGGGTATATTGCACCTTGGGGGGATAACTTAAATCGTCCGTCTTCTCGCCATGAACTTAAGATCAGATCGGCAGTCTCTTTCAAGACAGGTTCAGAACGGTCCATTCCCAATTCTGACAGGATATATGCGCAATCAAGGGTAGTAAATGGACTTCCTTTGATCAGCCGCCTGTCGGGAGTGGCCCAATAGTCACCACCGTTGTCATGACGCTTGGCTATAATCGCTTCAATATCAGATTGATACTGTTTCTTTATTGCCATTCAAATCTATTCTCCTTACTTTGCTCGTCCAGCGATTTCCGTTATGACATTTTACGTCTGATTAGTGTTCTATCTGCAGTATTTCTTTTTTATATTTATAGGCTTATGGTAATAGAAACCAAAATTGAAAGCAATAGTAAGATTGTCTTAAATTATGATGGCGGTGATTTGTCTTTCTGATTTCGGACTGTCTCTACAGTAAGAATTCGCTCGCAAAATGGCTAATGATTAGTAATGCTTGAATACTATACAACGACAGGGCAAAAGCTCTGTTATTATTTTAGATATAATTGACTCGATCCTTGGGGTGGGGTTTATAATGACCTTGAAGGTGGGATAACGGTGAAAAATCGAATAAAAATCGGCGATTTTGTTAAGTTGACTGGAAGCACCTTGAAGATCATTATCTATTACCATAAGATCGGTTTACTGCCAGAACCGGGGCGCTCCCCGGGAGGATACCGATTATACGGGGCAGGGGAACTAACCCAGATGTGATTAATCAAGCACCTAAAATCCCTGGGGCTGGATCTGAAACGGATTAAAAAAATATTAGGTGACAAACACAATGACAAGACTTTGCGAGAAGTCCTGGAATCCTGCGTATGGATCTGCTCAGTGAGAAAAAAAGTCTTGAGGAACGGATAGCCCAAATTGAATTAATCCTTTAACCTGACCACCTTATTCGTTGTGACGGCCATAATACCACCTCATTTTCAGCAAATTTTTCCGGAGGGTTACTCATCGAGCAGCTCTATGCAAAATAAAAAGGGGACAGCAGTTACCGTCCCTTTTTAAGTCGTTTTTGGTTGGAGAATTATAGATAATCTATGCAAGATGGGTTATTTAACCTTTAATTTCTTGTTTATACGATCAGGCAAGGTCGAAACGATCTGCGTTCATCACCTTGTTCCAGGCAGACACGAAGTCATGTAAGAACTTATCCTGAGAGTCGCCGCAGGCATAGACTTCCGCGAGGGCCCGGAGCTGGGAATTTGAACCGAAGATGAGATCAACCCGGGTGCCGGTCCACTTGAGTTCGCCCGTTGCACGATCACGTCCCTCGTACACGTCTTTATCTTCGGATGTCGCCTTCCACATTGTGTTCATGTCGAGAAGATTCACAAAGAAGTCATTCGTGAGCGTTTCCGGCTGCTTGGTGAAGACGCCGTGCTGAGACTGTCCGTAATTGGCATTCAAGACGCGCAGGCCGCCAAGCAGAACCGTCATTTCAGGAGCGGTCAAGGTCAACAGTTGGGCCCGGTCAACCAGCATTTCCTCTGCCGATACAGAAAATTTGCTTTTCAGGTAGTTGCGGAACCCATCGGCTTTGGGTTCCAGTACCTCGAAGGCATGCACGTCGGTCTGCTCCTGGGAGGCGTCCGTACGGCCCGGCCTAAAGGGAACGACCACCTTGTGACCGGCATTCTTGGCAGCTTGCTCTATACCCGCACAGCCACCCAGGACGATCAAGTCGGCGAGAGAAACCCTCTTTTGGCCCGACTGTGAACTGTTGAACGACCTTTGGATCGTTTCAAGGGCCGAAAGCACAGTATTCAGTTGAGCTGGCTGATTGACTTCCCAATCCTTCTGCGGCGCAAGACGAAGGCGTGCCCCGTTGGCCCCGCCGCGTTTATCGGAGCCGCGGAAGGTAGAGGCTGACGCCCAGGCTGTAGAGACAAGCTGAGAGACGGAAAGGCCGGAAGCCAGGATTTTACCCTTGAGATCCCCGCTATCCTGTTCGTCAATCAACTCATAATCCACTGCGGGCATCGGGTCCTGCCAGATCAGTTCCTCCGTAGGAACCTCAGGACCGAGATAGCGTGAGCGCGGTCCCATGTCACGGTGGGTCAGCTTGAACCAGGCGCGGGCGAAGGCGTCCGCGAATTCCGCGGGGTTTTGCTGGTAGTGCCGGGCAATCGGTGCGTAGATCGGGTCGTAGCGCAAGGAGAGATCCGCCGTGGTCATCATCGGCCGGCGCTTCTTCGACGGATCGTGGGCGTCAACTACCATGTCCTCTTCGGCCACGTCCTTGGCCAGCCACTGATTTGCGCCGGCCGGGCTCTTGACCAGCTCCCACTCGTATTTGAACAGCACCTTCAGATAGCCCATGTCCCATTTGGTCGGGTTCGGCTTCCAGGCGCCCTCGATGCCGCTGCCGATCGTATCGCCGCCCTTACCGCTGCCGAAGCTGCTCTTCCAGCCGAGACCCTGTTCCTCAAGGCCGGCGGCTTCAGGCTCCGGACCGACAAGGGCCGGATCACCCGCACCGTGGCACTTGCCGAAGGTATGCCCGCCGGCGACGAGGGCGACGGTTTCTTCATCGTTCATGGCCATGCGGGCAAAAGTCTCCCGAACGTCACGACCGGAGGCGACGGGATCCGGGTTGCCGTTCGGCCCTTCAGGGTTCACGTAGATCAGGCCCATCTGCACAGCGGCGAGGGGATTTTCGAGATCACGGTCGCCGGAGTAGCGCTTGTCGCCAAGCCACTCGGACTCAGAGCCCCAATAAATGTCCTCTTCCGGCTCCCAGACATCCGCGCGTCCGCCGGCAAAGCCGAAGGGTTTAAGTCCCATTGACTCGATAGCGCAAGTGCCGGCATAGATCATCAGGTCGGCCCAGGAAATTTTCCTGCCGTATTTCTGCTTGATCGGCCAGAGCAGACGGCGCGCCTTGTCAAGGTTCACGTTGTCGGGCCAGCTGTTGAGGGGCGCAAAGCGTTGGGTACCGGATCCAGCGCCGCCGCGGCCGTCGTTTATGCGGTAAGTGCCTGCGCTGTGCCAGGCCATCCGGATGAAGAGAGGCCCGTAGTGGCCGTAATCGGCAGGCCACCAATCCTGCGAGTTGGTCATCAATGCATATAGGTCCTGTTTCAGGGCTTCCAGATCGAGCTTCTTGAATTCTTCTGCATAGTTGAACTCTGGAGTCATGGGATTACTTAAGTTCGAGTTCTGATGAAGAATCTTGAGGTTCAACTGGTTTGGCCACCAGTCCTTGTTCGTAGTGCCACCACCTGCATTGGTAGTTCTCATTCTGCCGGTTACCGGGCATTTGCTGTTTTCACCCATAAAATTTCCTCCCTTACAAAATATAGATCGCCGCATAACTCTGCCGTTGGTAGAAAGTGAAAAATATAATTA
>DATMYU010000373.1:0-7695 GCA_035560775.1 Desulfosporosinus sp. | reverse complement strand
ATGGATGCAGTGAAGGGGCCTGTGGAACCTGTACTGTTTTAATAGATGGAAAAGCGGTAAAAGCCTGTGTACAAAAAGTATCAAAGTTTATTGGAAAGCAGATTTTAACGGTTGAAGGATTAAGCGATCGAGAAAAAGCAGTTTATGAATATTGTTTTGGAGAAGCAGGGGCGGTTCAATGTGGTTTTTGTATTCCTGGAATGGTAATTTCTGCAAAAGCATTGTTGGATGTTAATCCTAATCCAACGCCTACTGATGTCAAGAGAGCAATCAATGGGAACATTTGTCGTTGTACTGGGTATAAGAAAATTGAAGAAGCTATTTTATTGGCAGCAAACTATTTACGAGACAATCTTGAAATCCCAGTTTCCCCAAGTGAATTGAAAATGGCACAGAGATTTAAGCGTTTTGATGCCGTGGAAAAAGTAAATGGAACCGGTGTTTTTGTAGATGATCTTGAATTACCGGGTATGATTTATGCTAAAACAGTTCGTTCCAAATATCCAAGAGCTATTGTTGAAAAGATTGATATCAGTAAAGCAGAGGCCCATCCGGACTGTGTGAGAATCTTGCTAGCCAAGGATGTTCCCAATAATCTTGTTGGACATATCAAGCAAGACTGGGATGTCATGATCGCTGAAGGTGGAACGACCAGATATGTAGGAGATTCACTGGCCTTAGTAGCAACGTATCATAAAGACAAACTGGATGAGGTCTGTCAATTGGTTGAAGTGAGATATACAGAGCTGGAGCCTATCACTTGTCCAACAGATGCTTTAAAGGCAGAGGCACCATTAATACATGCTGACGGAAATGTTATGAGCCGTGCTACGCTGCAACGTGGTAATGCAGATGAAGCCATTAAAAATTCTAAATATGTCGTTACCAGAAAATATAAGACTCCATTTCAGGAACATGGATTTATGGAGCCAGAATGTGCAATTGCTATGCCCGAAGGAGAAGACGGTATTTTGCTGTATTCCGGTTCACAGTCTGTGTATGATGAACAACGTGAAATCTCAATGATGCTTCAGATTCCTTTGGAAAAAGTGCATTGCCAAGCGCAACTTGTCGGTGGCGGATTTGGTGGCAAGGAAGATATGAGTGTTCAACACCTGGCGGCATTAATGGCCTGGTATACGAAAAAACCGGTTAAAGTAAAATTCTCAAGACAGGAAAGTCTGGATTATCATGTTAAACGTCATGCCATGGACATGGAATTTACAACAGCTTGTGACGAATTGGGTTATTTGACAGGTATGAAAGGGGTTATTATTGCGGATACGGGGGCCTATGCATCTCTCGGTGGACCCGTATTGCACCGAGCTTGTACTCATGCGGCTGGACCTTATAACTATCAGAACATTGATATTTTTGGAATGTCGGTTTATACCAATAATGTTGTGGGTGGCGCGTTCCGAGGCTTTGGTGTAACCCAAAGCTGCTTTGCTACTGAAAATAATATCAACTTATTAGCAGAAATGGTGGGTATTTCGCCCTGGGAAATGCGTTATCGCAACGCAATCCGTCCTGGTCAAGTATTGCCAAATGGTCAGATCGCCGATGAAAGCGTTGCCATGGTAGAATGTTTGGAAGCGGTTAAGGAAGTATATGAGTCAAATCCCTATGCGGGTATTGCTATAGCGTTTAAAAATAGCGGAACTGGTATGGGGAAGAAGGACATTGGCCGTTGTATTTTGTCCATTGAGGATGGCTTAGTTCATATTCGAACGTCTGCAGCTTGTATGGGCCAGGGGATTGGCATAATGTGTACTACTGTGTTGTGTGAGACAACTGGAATAGATCCGGCTTTTATCATACACGAAAGAGCAGATACTGTCCGTACACCTAATTCAGGAACTAGTACGGCTTCTAGGCAGACCGTAGTAACGGGTGAAGCTGTAAGACGAGTCTCTGAAAAATTAAAAGGGGAACTAGATAAGGGATTAACGCTGGCTGATTTGGAAGGCAGAGAATTTTATGGAGAGTATTCTGTAAAGTCTGATCCAATGGGAGCGATCAAAGAGAATCCAATCAGTCATGTAAGTTATAGTTATGGAGCTCAGGTTGTCATCCTTAATCAAGAAGGGAAAGTTGAAAAAGTAGTCGCGGCGTATGATGTGGGAACACCTGTTAATATTCAGTCTGTCGAAGGACAGATTGAAGGTGGTATCATTATGGGATTAGGCTATGCTCTGACAGAAGAGTTTAAGGTTGAAGGGGGTTACCCCAAGACAAAACTAGGGACATTGGGACTTATGAGAGCCAAGGATGCTCCTGAACTGGAAACGATTCTTGTACAGGGTAAAGGGAAGATCTCTGAAACTTATGGAGCTAAAGGGTGTGGAGAATTATGTCTTATTCCGACAGCTCCTGCCTGCTCGCATGCTTATTACAGATTAGATGGCAAATTCCGTGCTCAACTGCCGTTAAAAGATACGTTTTATAAGAAATCAAACGCTAAGTAGTGTGTAAAAGGAATCATCAAAATACTGTTTTTAGTTGAACACAGACAGCACACTATTAATTTGCTTAAACAAAATTAGGCGTTCAGATATACCAATTTTTTCACAAGCCAGCTGTCGACGTGCGCCGTTAGTATTGCTTTTTATACCAGCCTAATCACTATGACTCGATTTGCAGTGCTAGTCAGTCTCTTTAGTCTCTACGAAACTGTCCTAACTGGGGAAAGTGTGGTGCTAAATGGAAACTAATGGAATTATACTGGCTGCTGGTTTATCTAGTCGCATGAAAGCATTTAAACCGCTCTTAAAATTGAAAGAAAAAACAATAATTGAACACAGTGTGGACAGTATGTTTCGTGCTGGTGTAAATCAAGTCATTATGGTGTTGGGATATCGTGCTGAAGAAGTCGAAGCTCTGCTGCGTAGTAACTATGATTGCTCTCGGTTATTATTTGTTCATAATCAGGAATATGCCAAAACAGACATGTTAACCTCTGTTAAAATTGGTATCTCTGCACTTAATACCTGTGATGCCGTTTATCTTCTTCCAGGGGATATGCCAGCCATTCATGTTAATACTTTTCTTGCAGTGAAAGAGGCTATGTGCAGGACACAGGCCATGGTCACCTTTCCTACGATTGATGGACATCGAAAACACCCGCCCTTGATTTCGTGGCAATGCATTGCTGCCATTCTTAACTTTGACAGAGAGGGTGGTCTTAGGGAAGTGTGGAAACAGTTTGAAAACCAGATTGGTACAGTTCCTGTTGAGGACTATGGTTGCATGATCGATGCTGACACAAAGGCAGATTATGATAGGCTGGTACACTACATGGAGGTCTAAATTCCATCCTGAGTCGTTTGTTTTGTTGCTGTTTGCGTTGATAATGCAGTAATTATGCGGTTATTGACCGGTTTATTGACCTTTGCAAACACAATATTAATTAATTTTAGGAGGCACTATATGGAAACTATTAGTAAATCTGTGAAGAAAAAAGACCATGAGTCGAAAGTGAGCGGTCGTGCTCTTTATGTAGATGATCATATAATGGATGATATGCTTTATGGCAGGCTGTTGCACTCTGTGAAGGCAAAAGCGCGCCTGGTCAATATTATTCTCCCTGAGCTAAGCGAAGGTTATTTCATTGTTGATAAGAACGACGTAACAGGATTAAACCGTGTTCATATTGTACTCGATGATACTCCGGTTTATGCCGAAGACACAGTAGAGTATATTGGCGAGCCGATTTTGATGGTTGTCGGTCCGAACTTCAAAGAAGTTGAGAGAATTTTGAATGAAATTGTTGTAGTCTATGAAGAGCAGGATCCTCTTCTCGATATGCGTAAATCGGATACTGCATTTTTTAATTACAATTATGAGAAGGGAGATATCGAGAAGGCTTTGCAAGAAGCCGATCGGGTTTTTATCGAGACTTTTCAGACTGGTTATCAGGAACAAGCTTATATAGAAACACAAGGGATGATTGCTTATCCGCACGACGGACGAATGACGGTACGTGGTTCTATGCAGTGCCCATACTATGTATTAGGCGCTGTCTCTAAAGCCTTGGGTTATAACGATCAAGATGTTCAAATTATCCAGGATGTTACTGGTGGTGGATTTGGCGGCAAAGAAGCGTTTCCCTCCATACTCGCTTGTCAGATCGCGGTAGCAGCAAAAAAAGCCAACAAGCCAGTCAAGGTCATTTTTGATCGACGGGAGGATATGGAGTTTACTTCAAAACGTCATCCCTCGATCAGTACTTATAAAGTGGCTATTAAAGACAACGAAATTACTGGTATGGATATTGACGTTATTTTCAACAGTGGTGCCTATACCACACTTTCTTCAGTTGTTTTGCAGCGTGGCTTAATTTGTGCAAGCGGTGCATATCGTATCGATAATCTTCGGGTTGCCGGACGTGCAGTCAAAACCAATACTGTGCCTTGCGGCGCATACCGTGGCTTTGGTGCGCCTCAGACTTTCTTTGCGGTAGAAATGGTTATGGATCATGTTGCTAAGGAAATGGGCCTTGATTCACTGGAACTAAAAGAAAAATATATGGTTAAGCAGGGGGATGCTACGTCCACCAGTGGTGAGTATCATTTCCATGTACCTCTGCCTGAAATGATTCAACAAATTAATGAGCTTACTGATTACCGTGCCAAGCGTAAGCTGTACAAGAATCAGACGGGTAGATACCGTAAAGGCATTGGGATGTCTATGTTCTTTCATGGCTGTGGTTTTACAGGCAGTGGTGAGAGAGACCACATTAAGGCTGTGGCGAAACTTAGAAAAAATGCAGATGATACGGTAGATATTCTGGCAAGCAACACGGATATGGGTCAAGGTCTAAAAACTACCTTCTGTAAGATTGTTGCAGATACCCTGGGTATTTTATATGATCAGGTGTCCTACAATAATCCAGACACGGATCGAGTGCCTGATTCAGGTCCCACCGTAGCAAGCCGCTCGGTGATGATAGTTGGAGAATTACTTAAGCGTGCTGCAGAAAGGCTTAAGCAGGAATGGAAAACTGGTGAAGAACAAGTCAGCGAAGAGCATTTTGTTGAGCCTGATTTTGTAATTCCCTTTAGTATAGAAGAATTCAAGGGAGATGCCTATCCAACCTATTCATGGTCTGTTAATGCTATTGAAGTGGAGGTAGACACACTTACCGCCACGACAAAAATTCTCGGCGCATGGGGTATTTTCGATGTAGGAGTTCCCATCGACACGAATATTATCTTGGGACAGATGCAGGGCGGCTTCCTTCAAGGTATTGGTTATGCCTCTATGGAGCAGATGGATTACAATGACCAAGGTAGGATCCGTAACAATAGTTTAAGCGATTATTCAATCCCCACAGCGGTTGATGTGCCAAATCTCGTGACTAAAATAATGAATAATCCCTATACCCACGGCCCTTATGGAGCAAAGGGGGCAGGAGAACTTCCTCTGGTTGGCGCGGCTCCAGCCTATGTTGAAGCAATGGAAAATGCGCTGGGGGTTAACTTAACTAAGGCACCATTTACAACCGAGGATACTATGAAAGCTTTACTGGGGGTGCTTAAATAATGACGAAATTTATGCTCAACGGGCAAGATGTTAGATCAATTCTCAAGGCAAATGAGCGTTTGCTCGATGTACTTCGCAATGAATTTGGCATCTCTGGGGTAAAGTGTGGTTGTAAAGAAGGCGAATGCGGTGCCTGTTCGGTCATTCTTGATGGCAGATTAGTTAACTCCTGTATGGTAGCCGTGGGCAGCATAGAAGGGAGTACGGTTATTACCATTGAAGGCTATCGTGAAACGGAGCGTTTTGCTGTTCTGGACAAGGCCTATGCCTCTGTCAGTGCGGTCCAGTGCGGATTCTGTATTCCTGGGATGGTGCTTGCGTCCGAATGTATCCTCATCAAGAATCCCAACCCGACTGAAGCCGATATTCGTGATGGGATATCCGGCAATCTTTGCAGATGTACGGGATATAATGCCATTGTTAAGGCAATTGGCATTGCAGCAAAGGAGGGAGAAGGGTTATGGTAAATAGTTATCAGGCAACATCATTGCAAGCAGCCTTAGACATTCGTGCCAAGGAAGCTGTTACGCCTTACGCTGGAGGTACGGATTTGATGATTGCGGCGGATGAAAACGCAACCTATTTATTCCTTAATAAAGTACCCGAGATGAAAAACATCGCAGAAGATGTGGAATATATTCGGATTGGTGCCTCATGTACTTTCACGGATATTCTTGAAAGTAAACTGACTCCCGCTATTTTAAAGGAAGCAGCAGCACGGATTGCGGCACCAGCAATCCGCAACCTCGGGACTGTCGGCGGAAATATTTGCAATGGATCGCCTAAAGCAGACAGTGCACTGATCTTTTTTGCGACAGATTCTAAACTACGTCTGGTCAGCAGCAGAGGGGAACGCGTAATTCCGATTACAGAGTTTTATCTTGGTAGAAAGAAAACTGCCTTGCAGGCGGATGAACTATTAGTTGAGATTCTTATCAATAAATCAGGTCTTAGCAATTACTATTATAAAAAGGTAGGCGCCAGAAATGCCTTAGCAATTGCACGAGTATCGTTTGCTGCCATCCTTGATGTAGAGGATGGTAAGATTGTTAACTGTATGACAGCCTTCGGTGCAGTTAGCGACGTTATTATTAGGCGGGCTGATCTTGATGGGATGTTGATCGGCAAGACGCTTGAAGAGGCAAAGCTTGTCAAGGAAGAATATTTAGCAGCCTATAATCAGGCGATTGTTCCTATCAGAGGCAGAATTTCTGCAGAATACAGAAAGGCTGTCTGTATGAATTTACTTCGTGACTTCCTTGAAAGCAATGGAATCTAATAAGGTCGTCATTAATCAGATAATTTTTTAATCAAAATAAGCATAGAAGTGAATAATCCCCATATATAAAAGGGCATCTGCTGAAAAAGCAGGTGCCTTTTTTAATATAAGAACAATCATGATCCACGTTCATTCGGCCTTAAATTTGGGTGCACTCAAATAATCCGATTTAAAGGTTGAGCAGGTGGCAGTTTAATGGTTACAAAGATTCAATAGCGTTGTTCCAATAGGAATTAGTCAAACTTACAAAATTCTCAGGGTCAATAAAATCTTGGCTCAATAACTCTTGTGTTGCGGGTGAAATGTGAGGTCGAGAATTGATATTTTTTGACAAAAGCTCTATTGCTTATATGAACGCAACAGAATAAATGACCACTTTCGTGGTTTTCATTGGGGTAGCAGTGGGTACACTTGGGATGACTGTTAGTTTGGCGTGCTATGAATTCGAAAAGGGATGATTTACTCCATATTTGAGGAAACTATACCATTGCTTTGGAATTGGTCTATTATTTCTTGATAAGAGTTAGCGTGTAAAACTTGTAAAGCGAGAATGAATACAAAGCTATTCAAATCAACAGTCTTACGAGGGATGGGGCACTTTCATAAATCTTTGTGCTTGAGTACTGTGAAAGGAATGGATCTTATAATGATTGAATCAATTATGAATTGGATGATAGGATTTGGCATTAATGAGAGTATGGCAAGATACCTGTCAACTGGAATACTAGTGATTTTTATTGTCTTGCTCAGTATAGTTGCCTATTTCATTTCAAAAGAAGTGGTCCTCAGGTCTCTTTCTCATTTTATACAAAATACTCAATGTCAATGGGACAATGTCTTGTTAGAGCGAAGAGTCTTTCATAAGCTATCTC
>DATMYU010000372.1:0-3831 GCA_035560775.1 Desulfosporosinus sp. | reverse complement strand
AATATGAACAGGCTTTCGCCCCCAGTTTATACACTGACGGAGTGTGGTAAAGAACACATCAATTCGATTCCCGCGAATATCTCCACCTGTATCTGCGGCTATGGCATACCCATACCCTTCGACATAGACCTTACTTCCCATCGCAATGACCTTCGGATCAACAGCAATCAAGCCTTCTCTTGGCTCAATACCTGTAGCCGTTTTATTTCCGGTAAACGTATAAGCCGTCGCTTCAACCGTCAGTGTTTTGCTAATATTCGCTTGATCTAATACAAAGCCTTTCTCTACAGCTGGTTTGGATTTCTGAATAATTACTTTTTTCTTCGAAACTGGATTAGAGTTTCGTAGAATCACTTCCTTCTTCGGACTTTTAAGTTCAAAAAAGGATTGTATTTGCTGATCTACAGGTTGCCCACCAGCCTCAAACGTCTTTACAACCTGACGTGAAATACCATTTTCCCCTTCTTGTTGTATTTGGCTTGTGCCCGGAGGAAGGGTATCTGATTCAACATATTGGGTTTCAAAAGGGATTTCCTTTTCTTCTACTTGGATTCTACTAGTTATCCTATGTTCAACTCTTTGACTTGGTACCACTTCATTTGGAATTTTTTGGCTGTTTTTTTCCTGACTGGTTCCGCCTTGGCTACTTCCTCCTCGACTTACTGCTATGTGACTGATTGCACCCTGTCTGAATACTCCTCGACTTACTGCACCTTGAATAATTGTGTCCCGGCTAGTTGCGACCTGCCTAGCCAGGTCCTGACTCGCTGCTCTCTTCAGAGAGTATGCCTTGACTACTTCTGTACTTAGGTTCTTTGTATAGGATGGTGTCGTCAGATGAAATGGCAGCTGCAGCGTTTGAGTTATATCCGAGGCGCCCAAAGCTGAATACCGCGTACCGGCAGCGAACACCACTAAACCTCCTAGGTATGAGGTCCAAACTTTAGTTGCACGCCAATAATCGGAATACGTGCTAATCGGTAGCGAATACATTTAATCCCCCCTTAACAAAACCTATGAAGAAGAATAAAAAAAAGAACCTTCTGCAACGAAGGTCCTATTATAACGTGCCAAAAACAGTTTCAGCATTGTGCATTGTTTGAGAAGCAACCTCTTCAAACGATAAGTTTTTAATCTCTGCCAGTTTCTTAACAACTTCTCGGACATAAGTCGGTTCATTACGCTTTCCACGTCGCGGTTCTGGAGTTAAATATGGGGAATCTGTCTCTACAAGATACCGATCCATTGGAACATGGCTTGCTACCTCAACCGTGTGTCGGGCATTTTTATAGGTCACTGGTCCGGCAAAAGAAAGATAAAACCCTAGGTTCAACACGACCTTTGCCATCTCCCATGACCCCGAATAACAGTGGAATACTCCACCGTACTTCGGGGGGTGGGCCTTTACAATCTCCAAAACATCCTGATGGGCATCACGATTATGAATAACGATTGGTAAGCCAACCTCATTCGCTAATTTAATTTGTTGAATGAAAATCTCTTTTTGAATCGAACGTGGAGACAGATCACGATAATAGTCTAGCCCAATTTCGCCCCAGGCCAACACTTTGGGTTGTTTTGCTAAGAGTAAGAGCTTTGCCCAGGTTTCATCTGTAGTCCCTTTGGCATCGTGCGGGTGTATCCCAATTGCAGCATAGATAAAATCGTAGTCCTCCGCTAGCTTCACAGATCGTTCAGATGAAGGAAGATCACATCCCACATTCGTCACTCGGGAAATTCCTGATGACTTCATTCGCGCTACGACTTCTTGGAAATCTTCTGCATAGACAGGATCATCTATGTGTGCATGTGTATCCCAGATCATTTTACCCGCGCCCCTCCCGGAAGATCTTTGTTGACCATAAGAACTTCCAACACTTCCCCCTGTGAGGCTGCCAATATCATACCTTGGGACATGATTCCCCTCAGCTTGGTAGGTTTCAAATTGGCGACCAGGACAACATATTGGTTTACAAGGTCTTCTGGGGCATAATGTTTAGCAATACCCGAAACTACTGTGCGCACAACACCGGCCACTTCGACTTCTAACTTCATAAGTTTATCCGTCTTTTCAACTTTCTCGGCACTTAGAATCTTCGCAACACGCAAATCCAGTTTAGCAAAATCGTCCATGTTGATTTCTTCTTTGATAGGCTCAAATTCGAGCGCCAAAACTGGGTCGCAAGTTTCTTTTGGAGCTTGGGCTTGGGCTTGGGCTATGTTTTGATCTTCTTCCACTGTTTTTATCTCCTCTAGCGCCGTATATTGGGAAATGTCGATCCTTGGAAAAAGTTGTTCTCCCTTCTGTACTTTTATCCCGTGTTTCAGAATACCCCATTGATCTGCTTCTTCCCAGCGGATTATGCCTTCATCAAGACCTAGGAGCGCGCAAATTTTAGGTGGTAATCCTGGCATAAAAGGGGCCGTCAAGACTGCCATAACACGTATACATTCTACGAACGTATAAAGAACCGTATCTAAGCGCTCCCGTTGCTCCTCTTGCTTAGCAAGAACCCAGGGAGCTGTCTCATCCACATATTTATTACAACGTGCCACAAAGCGCCAAATTTCTTCAAGTGCAGTCGCGGGATCAAAAACCTCAAGCCTTTTTTCGACAGCCATTTTAACCTCATGACTTAACTCTTTCAATTCTCGCTCCTGTGAACCATCATGCCCTGGACACGGAACAATCCCATTGCGATACTTAACAACCATTGCTAAACTCCGAGATACGAAATTTCCAAAATCATTGGCCAGATCACTATTAAGGCGTTCAACCACGTTATCTTCAGAATACGTACCATCCGTTCCCACTTGCATCTCACGCAGCAAGAAATAACGAATAGCATCTGAACCATATCTTTGAATTAACTCGAAGGAATCCTGCACATTTCCGCGAGATTTAGATATTTTGCCGCCTTCTTTGCTCAAGTACCAGCCATGACCATAAATAGTTTTGGGAAGAGGAAGGTCTAAAGCTATTAGAATAATAGGCCAGATTACAGCATGGAAACGAACAATATCTTTCCCCATTAAATGTACATCAGCAGGCCAATACCGCTTATAGTTTTCCCCGTCGGGGTAACCCAGTGCCGAAATATAATTAATGAGTGCATCCAGCCAAACATACACAACATGTTTTGGATCAAACGGTACTTTGATTCCCCACTGAAATGTCGTGCGTGTAACACAGAGGTCCTCTAACCCACCTTCAATAAATCGCAACATTTCGTTGCGACGGGAAACCGGTTGAATGAAATCAGGATGCTCTTCGATGTGCTTAAGCAAGGCATTCTGATACTTTGAAAGACGGAAAAAATAACTTTCTTCTTTTAGCAGTTCCACATCCCGACCACAATCCTCATTAGGGCATTTGCCACCAATCAATTTATTTTCTATCCAAAACGTTTCACAAGGGGTACAATACCAACCCGAATACTCTGATTTATAGATATCACCTTGTTCATATAACTTGGTAAAAATTTGTTGAACCACTTTTTGATGCCGTTCTTCCGTCGTACGAATAAAGTCATCATTGGAAATATCTAAAGCAAGCCATAATTCTTTAAATCGTTTTACCACACCATCAACATAAATTTTGGGGTCTGCATGATTCGCTTCGGCAGTGCGTACGATTTTCTGTGCATTTTCATCCGTACCGGTTAAAAAGTAAACATCGTCACCCCGCAATCTGTGATAACGGGCAATCGCGTCTGACGCAACCGTTGTATATGCCGTTCCAATATGCGGGCTAGAGTTCGGATAGAAAATTGGAGTTGTTATGTAATATTTCACCTTTACGTCTCCCATCTTAATATTTCTCTATATAAC
>DATMYU010000371.1:0-3572 GCA_035560775.1 Desulfosporosinus sp. | reverse complement strand
TTTTCACTTGACATTTTAAACCTCCTGTATTTTAAATCTACGCCTCGATTATACCATTAGAAGAGTAAAATGCAAAAAGTATCATGGATATGTTTTTGCTCCAATTTGAAAGGTATTCTTGCCAAAGGAGGGGTTATTTTTGTTTTTTGGATTGAAGTTCAAGGATAATAAAACGGTTAGAGAGCTTCGAAAAAACCAAAACCTTACGGCTAAGGAACTGGCGGACAAACTTAAATTAGATACGGTGGACATCTTAAAGATTGATGATCTAAGACTGAAAGACATATCAGAACCGTTGAGGTCTAAACTTATACCTATTCTAAGGGGAGACTACATGGATAATATGACCTGGCTATAAGTGGATGAGCAGGATTTAAGTTTCAATTGACATTGGAAAAATTGTGAACTAAAATGAGCACATAGTTAGTATTGAAAGGAAGTTCATATTATGAAGAAAACTTTAGGTATATCCGTATTATCGGCCATGTTAATTTTAGGGCAACCTATCATGGCCTTCGCTGACGTCACAGTCCCAGAATCGAAAATTGTCCAGTTTCAAGATATTGAAAGTATTATTGTTGAGCATAATCTTGAGGTGCGCATTAATGAGAATGACAGACAAGATAGTAATGTTGGTTTAGCCTCCCTAAAGAGAGATCTAAAAAAAATGAATGATAGAATTGATGATATAAACGATCAGATGGGGGAGTCGAGTGATATAACCGTCCGTATTGCACTAACTACTGAAAAACGAGCATTAGTCGCTAATGTAAAGGTACTAGAGCGAAATCTGGCAGATATGCCTACATCAGTTAGTAGTACAGATGTAGCAGCCACGATGAGTGATGATCAACAGGTTCGGCTTGCGGAAAGTGCTTATATTATGCATAATATGTTAGATTTAGCTATTGCAGATATTTCCCTAAGCATAGACACTCTTGAAGATCAATTAAACGTCATGCAAGTGCGAGAGACTCTCGGGGTGGTAACCCATACTAATGTTGATGATCTTAAAACAAAGTTGGTTGATTTGCACACTCAACTTGAAAGCAATAAGTTACAGCAGGATTTGGCTGAGCGTCAATTTAAAGATTTGATAAACAGTCAGGATGACTCCTTAGAAATCGGGAAACTTCCTATTACTGATGAAGCCTTTGCTGTTAAAGACAAAGATGACGATGTAAAAAAGGCTGGAGAGAATAGTTATGCGATTAAATTACAGCAAGAGAAGATTGTGATTTTAAAGGCTACTCTTGACCGTGCTGAAAAGGATAACGGGCTTTCATCAGCTGAGTACAAACATGCAAAAATCGATCTAGATAGTGCGTACCTCGTGCTTTCTCAGCTAAAAGATAAGGTGACCTCAGATTATTCTACGGTTGTTGACGATATAGCCAAGAAACAGAGTAATCTTCGTCTGGAAGAACAAAAGCTTGAGGATAAAAGAGTTGCAATGAACGAAGCTCAACTTAAGCTCAGCCTAGGTGTGATTACACAGCTGGATTTGAATAGTATCGTCACCGATTTTCAGTTACAAGGCGATGTAGTTCAAACAAACAAAATCAATTTATTTACCGCAATTAACAGCTATGATTGGTTATTACAAGGAATGCCCTATTCAGCGTAAATGTCGATTAGCTAGTGTTAAAGATCTGTCTAAGGAAAAGGCGTTATGCGTCTTTTCCTTTTTTCGTGCGCCCGAGCTTCCGATGAAACCAAGCTTACTGGATTGGAACTTTTTAGGCAGGGTCAAAGGATAAAGACTCTAAGGTGTCGAATCTCTAATCTAGAGTTAGACTTGGAACGTTGGAAGGAGATTAAGTATGTTAGCAAGGTTTTACCGTAAGCGAGCAGTCGGCCACGTACTCTTAAACTTTATACTCGTCTTAATATTAATACTGAGTACCGCGACGACAGTGTTGGCGTCAGGTGATGACGGATTGTCGCAAATTCGTTTACTGCTTAAAAATCAGTATGTGGATCCGGTTTCAGCCGATGTACTAAAGGCGCCTACTATAGATGAGACGCTGGAACGGCTTGGAGATCCACACACGATGTATTTCTCTCCAGCGGAATATCAAGACTTTCTCGGAAGCATTGATATGCGCTTTTCTGGGATTGGAATTCATATTGACATGGTAACGGAAGGGGTCAACGTGGTATCCGTTGTTTCTGGTTCCCCAGCGGAGGAGGTAGGCTTAAAAACAGGAGATGTGATTATCCGAGCTGATGGAAAATCGTTGGCCGGGCTCTCTGCGGAGGATGCGGTCAGCTTACTTCGGGGACTTGAAGGAAGCTCGGTTCAGATCAGGGTTAAGCAAGGGGAAGAGACGAGGAATTTAAGTGTAACGCGCAGGGAGATTTCGGAGCCTACTGTGACTGGAGAGGTTTTAAATGGGCATATCGGCTATCTCGACCTGAAGTCATTTGGAATTGATACACCGACGGAATTCGAGACAGCTCTGAATCGCTTAAGAAATCAAAATGTCGACAGCTGGATTGTGGACTTAAGAGATAACGGAGGGGGATACTTAAGTTCGGCAATGGACCTTGCGGGTTATTTTATTGGCGAGGATGTCGCTGTACAGATCAAAGATCGAACAGGCATTAGCGATCAATATAAGGCCCTAGATCACGGCTTTACGTTGAGTCAACCAGTTATTTTTCTAACTAATGAAAACAGCGCTAGTGCTTCCGAGATTTTAACAGCTGCGGTTAAAGATCATCATAAGGCGATTATCGTCGGGACAACCACCTATGGGAAAGGGTCGGTTCAGAGCATGTTCCCTCTTTCAAACGGCGGAGTCCTGAAAATGACGATTGCTCACTTTTATTCCCCGCTTGGGCATGAAATTGATAAGGTCGGGATTAGCCCCGATGTGGTGATTCAACAAGCGGATCCGCTTAAGGCAGCGGAACTCATCTTATCGGATACTGCGGTTGCGCAAACATTGGGCAGAACCATGGACTACTGGACAGCCTGGGGAGAAGTTCTCAACTCGAGGTCAGCTAGTGCAACGGAAAACCTGGAGAGCTATTCCTTCTACTATCCGGGTTATCACAAGGTCAGTGAATTATCAGAGATTTCACTCGATAAGAAATTCAATGTGCACTTCGTTGGGTTGGTTGATTGGCAAAGTGTGAATAACAACAGTATCGAGCTGATTAATAGCAAAACTGGCGAGAGGACGCTTGCGACGTTTAAAACGCTAGGACAATCTGATTTGGCAGTGATTCCCCAAGTTACATTGACTCCGAACACGACGTACTGGTTGGTCATGCACCCCACAATCAAGGGTGTCTCTGGCGAGGTTTTGAACGAGGGAACCTTGGCGGTTGTGCATACGATTCAAGGGGCCGAGGCTCAGGACACAATGAGTATTCAGTCCCTTAGGAATAATGATCAGGTAAGTGAGAGGAAAGCAAAAAGCCCACGTGATCCGGATTATGGCAACGCTATCATGACTTAGGCAACATTCTTATCAGCTCAAAGAAAAGAGTCTTTCGTCTTTATTAAGCAGGCGAGAGACTCTTTTTATACCTATACAGAAAGTATAAGTTTTGGGTGGCAT
>DATMYU010000370.1:0-2247 GCA_035560775.1 Desulfosporosinus sp. | reverse complement strand
ACTATGACATGTTTGCAGAAAAAGACGACTACGTAATGGCCAATTCCGCTTCATTTGTTCCCGATTCTGTCAAGTGGAATTTGTTTCGCGAAATATTAGCCGATGGTTGGGATGATAAGTCAATTGAGCTAAATGCGCAGGAAATTTCGTGGTCAATTTTCCGTGAAGCCATTGACAAAAGCAAAGATCCGTTTTTCCCAAATGCAGCAAGAGATTTGTTTGCCTCTGTCTTGCTATGTATGATGAAAACCGGAAAAGAAAAGGTAGAGTACAAAAAAGAGTGTTTTTACAATTCCGAGTTAAAACGCTCCTTTGATGAATCAACAATACTTGAGATAAAAGCATTGCTTGAGTCCCATCCAGAGTACGCTTCGGTTATCAGTTACATTGGAGATGGCACCAATGGTCAGGCACTCGGCGTTTACGCAGAATTACTGAGTACTTTCAGAAAATTGTTTTCTGGCGTCTTTGCTGAAAAGGGTTCTTTTTCCATGCGTAATTTTGTAAGAGAAAAAGGCGGGAAAACACTTTTCCTAGAGTACGATTTGGCGAGAGGTAATATTCTCGCACCAATTTATAGTTTGCTTTTTGACCTTGCAATTAAAGAAGCTCTTGGAAGAAACGCCAATGATGGTAATGTATACCTAATATGTGATGAATTTCGCCTATTGCCCTATTTGCAACACATTGATGATGGTGTAAATTTCGGGCGCGGTTTGGGTGTTAAAGTAATTGCTGGATTACAGAGCATTAACCAACTTACTGAGGCTTATAGTGAATACCGCGGGAAGAATATTATCGCTGGGTTTTCAACAGTATTTGCATTTCGAGCAAACGATGCTTATACACGAGATTACATCACGAACCTGCACGGAAAGAATATTGTTATGGAGCAGTATAAAACAATCACCAACTCTGTACATGAGGAAAAACGAAATGCTAATGTTGTTGAAGATTGGGATGTGAATGAACTGAATATCGGAGAGGCAATTATTGGATTCCCGTTTGATCGTCCATTCAGATTTCAGTTTGACTTATTCTTAAAAAAGTGAAGGCATCGACATGGGAGAAAATTCTTTAGAATTGCTGGGTTTGGCTGCAGCGTTGATAAATAATCATCGCACAAAAAAGGCATTGCGAAGACTGCAACAAGAAAACATGGCAAACCAAGGTATAACCCATTATCAGCCTAGTCAGATCGAAGCTTTCTTCGAGGACGGTGAGCAGCTTGGCAATATGGCTTTTTCTGGTGGCGAGAATGGCCATAGAGTGAGATCGATAGTGCGGACTATAGAATGCGCATGCATACAAGGCTATGGTGTAGTAGTATTGCACTGCGCGAATCAATCACTTGAGCAGGGCATTGTTCATTATTTGGGCAGCAGTAATGTAAGTGTCATTAATCACAGTAATCGGATATATGACCCGTTTTGGGGATTGACTAACTCCGATATTAGTAGGTTGGTATTAAGTTCAACCTCAAAAGGGTATGAAATTAATGCACCCGGAAGATATTATCTGGACGGAATAAGCGACTTCATACGAGCTAAAAAGCTACAACCTTATTGCCAGATGTACATTGGTTGTCCGCATCTGACGCTTATTGATAAGGTAAACGATGCTGAAACAAAAGGTATAATCAGCAGTAATGAGGCACGAATCATTATTTCAGAAATAATGCAGGGTGAAATTGAACGTGGAAATATTGAAAGATTTTTCACTAATTTTTCTATGCAAAGCGGAGCAGTCTTGTCAGCAAAAGCGGATTTATGTCGTGCGACAAATATAGGTATAACGATTGGACAAAACCGAATATTCATGATAGATGTTTTGTCCAATACGAATTCTTTGCTTATCAACATGCTGATCAATGAAGTTGGATCGCTTCTATCACGCGGGTACCGCGTACTTTTTGTTGTGGATAACATTCAACTACTGTCCAGCGAAGCACTTCAAGCATTGAACGAGAGGAGCGGTTCAGGCTGTTGCTTGGTTTTTTCTTCGGATGATGTGTATGCTTCTTTTGGTGGCAATGATAATGCATTTTTCTCGTTTATCGGAAAAGCATCAAAGGCTGTTATTTCAAAGCATTCTTCGGCCTATAGCTGCCAAAAATGGTCAGATATAATTGGTTCATATGACAAGCATGAGATAAGTAATACATACGCCCAGAACACTAATTACTTTGGACGCTGGGGTCTGGGTTCAACACAATCGGCAAACGTCAATGTAAAGAGAGAGAATATT
>DATMYU010000369.1:0-2564 GCA_035560775.1 Desulfosporosinus sp. | reverse complement strand
CTAATATTCTTCAATTTGTAGTTGACAATATGCAGAGACGTGTCTATAATATGCAGTATAGGGTAGGCATTTTGAAGAGGAGGAAGGAGTTTGCTTATGAGAAAACCTGAGTTAATCAATACAGTAAGCACTGAGGAAATTTTAAGAGAAGCCGAAGCGGTAAAGGTAGAGAAGGCTGTAAATGATGCCTGTTTAAGTTTCTTCCCCTTTGGCCTCATATTTCATGTGTTCAATAAGGTAAAAGGCGGACAAGGAGGCGAAAGGTGTTTTTCTCTGGGGGCAATATACATGCTTGGTTATATGCACGGTGTGAGAGCAGAGAGAATAAGACGTAGAAAAAAGAAATCAGTTGCCTAATCAAGCGCTTGGCAATTTGAGAGGAGCGAGTGGAATGATTGTTAAGGGCGATCCGGCCAAACCATTAGGTGAGGCGATCAAGGATTTACTGGATGAACGAATCCAATCATGCGCCTATTATCATTCATGGGAACATGAAAAGAATACAGAGAAATCGTCAATCATAGTACGCAAGATTGAAAAGCGCATTGGTAAGAAGCTATGGAAACAGATATTCAGAGACTACTTACATCTGGAGCAACTTCAAGGAGAGTTGCATGCGGGTTTAGCGGAATCGTGTTATCGGCTGGGGTTTGAGGATGGGTTACAACTGGCTAACCAGATCAGTGAAGCAGGAAAAGGTCACCTAAGCATATTCAAATGAAGAAAAGGATTAAAACGGAATTTCCCGTTCTGTTAAATTCACTGAGCGGAAAATTCCCCTGAGTAAAGATACCACTGAACCCAAAATTGGGGTGTCCGAAATCAACGAACGGATCTTTCCGCTGGTACCTAACGTTGCCACAAGTGGCAATGAATTAATGAACTTATTTGAAATGATACCCTTTTCCCAACAAGACGGGGAAAGTTAGACCATACGCAAATTGCGGATAGTTAGGGGATCCGAAAATTACCGATACCCTAGGCTAAAACTAGGTTGCTTGTGTTTAGTACGACTTCGCCACTTGTGGCGAAACCAACCCAGATCTGGGTTGGTTAGAAAGGTGAAAGGACATGAACCCTTTTCATCAACTTGACCTTACCACTAGAAACCGAGTCTTAGGACTTATAAAGCAGTGTGAGATTTCTAACCTTGGAAACGTGTCCTTTGAATATTACCCAACACCACGTATTGAAGCAAAATCTTTTCGTATGGAGCAGAACATTTCAGGCTGGGAACTTACCGTCAGTAAAAGACGATCCAACACCAGGGACATATACAAAATCGTTGGCGGTCAAATAGCCCATGAGTATTCAGAAAAGGATTGAGGGGGATCATTATAATGGCAGGATACGCGCAGAACGTGGGAGAAGGCCGCTACCGGCTAAGGTACAAGGATCATTCTAAGTATGTCGAAGCTAAAAACGATAAGGCGGTAGGGAAGCTACTGGCGAAGTTTGTTACAGAAGTAGAAAATGGAGACTTTACAAAGGCCTCAAGAATAACATTTCGGGAATTTGTGAAAAAGTGGATAGTGAATTATGCGGAACCAGTGCTTGCGCCAAAAACTTTACATCGATACCAGGAGCTGCTTGAAAGTCGTATTCTTCCTTCCATGGGAGATAAGAAGCTGGAAAAGATTACGCCGCTTGACTTGGTGGAATTCTACAAATCCCTTCGGACGAAGCATAAGTATACTAGACTGTTTAAGGATGGCCGAAGGGAGCCGGGAGAGGCTGAGAAACTTTCAGAACAGACTATAAGGCATCATCACAGGTTAATATATTCCATATTTGAAAAGGCAATAATGTGGGGCGTATATAAAGGCGATAACCCGGCTAAGCATGTAGATACTCCCAAAGTCGAAAAGAAAAAGGCTAAATGCTATGATATGGACCAAGTAGTAGCAATGCTAAAGGCTTTAGAGAAAGAGGAATTAAAATACCAAGCGTCGATCATGATTGCTTTAACCACAGGGGCTCGAATGGGCGAGATAATGGGCCTGGAATGGCAGGATGTTGACTTTGTTAGTAAAACTATCGAGATAAGGCAAGCAAGTCAGTATTTATCAGATAAAGGTACATTTACCAAGGACCCTAAGAATGAATCAAGCAAGCGCAAGATATCAGGTAACGATTCTCTTCTAAAACTTATCAAGAAGTACCAGGAAGACCAACAGCAGAAAGGCTTTCTATGCCAAGATAACAACCGGCTTTTTATTCGCTGGGATGGCACTCCTGACCCCCCTTATAGCCTGGCTCATTGGTTTCCAGGTTTCATTAAAAGACATGAATTACCTCCCCTAAACTTCCATGGGCTCCGGCATACCAGCGCGACATTCTTAATAAGCCAAGGTATGGATATCCAGACCATTGCCGGACGGCTTGGGCACAGTACAAGCGTAACGACACAGAATATTTATTCTCACTTCCTGCAGAGCAAAGATCAGCAGGCAGCCGATTTAATGGAAGAGGCATTTACCACTAACAAAAAAACTTCCAAAAATAAGGCGAAAAGAGACGCAAAATAAAGCGTCTCTTTTCTCTTGGGAATATAAAATATACCT
>DATMYU010000368.1:0-9050 GCA_035560775.1 Desulfosporosinus sp. | reverse complement strand
AATAATATCCGAGTTAGCCAATTGATCCGTGTAAAAATCCCCAAACAAGCCGGAATGGACATTTGCCAAAAAACCGTCTGCATCGACGATGCCAATAATAGCTTCAAATTCCAGCCCATACTTTTCCTTAATCGGCTCAAGGGCTTCCAAAACGCCGGAAGGTACGGCTAGACCGGAAGGTTCGATGATTAACCTTTTAGGATTGAACTTCGTCTTAATCTCAATGACAGCTGCCACTAAATCATTTTGCAGAGTGCAACAAATGCAACCGCTAGGCAACTCCACCATCTCTACAATGTCCCCTCTGGTGATCAATTCAGCATCAATACCGATATCACCGAATTCATTGACCAAGACGGCCATCTCACCATCAGCTGTTTTGAGTACATTCTTCACACATGTGGTCTTACCAGCACCTAGAAAACCGCTGATAATCTTAATCTTCATAACCACTCACCTCCCCTTATAGCTTAAGTTTAAAGTTCCACTTAAATATAAGAACCGTATGCTTTCGCCGCCTTCATAATGGCCAGGGCCCCAAGCAAGGAACCGTTTGGAGCATATTCGCAACCTGTTGAGAGAATAAATCCTCCATCACAATCTTTGAACGTTTCAATGCACTCTCTGGCCTTTTCCACAACAGTGTCTTCATCCCAGTACAAGCCTGTTTTAGCTGGTTCCAGGTAACCGATAGAAACTATTTTTTTACCCCATTTAGCAGCATGCTCCGCCCAGGTCTTGCAGTCTGCAGCGGGATAGGCGTGCGAAATTGCTACAGGATCTGTCCATTCTTGTTGCACATCAAAATATATGCCACCACCGCAATTATGTAAGACAACCGCTGCTCCGGCTTTCCTAACTGCATCGGCAATCCGTTTAGCAAAAGGTGCTTCAATGGCTGTCCACATTTTCGAACTCATAATGGATGCTGAAGCGTACAGAGTGTCAATAACCACGGCATGAGCACCCGCTTCAACCTGGGCTACTGCATAATCCTCCAAAGCAGGCGTAATAGCTTCGCAGGCATCAATCAGCTGCTGCCGATTTTTGATGCAATCAATGAACATTCTTTCATGGCCTCTCAACGCTCCAAGCACCCCTAACGGAGCATAGATAAACCCGCAAATAGCACTTTCTTTGCCCCTGGCTTTGGATAGACGCCGCACCACATCGATAACCATCTTAGTCCGGCCAGTTTCTCTCAAGTTCACATTTTCTAATTTTTTGTAGTCTTCGAGCGTTTTAACAAAAGGGTCATTGGGATCTGAATAGGGCGTATTTTCGAGAGGATAAATAACTTTTTGACCGAAGGATTCTGCTTCAACTGACAAATCCACCAAGGTTACGAACCCATCAAAACCTACTAATTTCTGGGCCTGCAACAGAGATTCAGCGCATAATTCGGAATCTGTAGCCCATTTGTTATAAGAAATGCCCAACACACGGCGGGAGGCCCCGTTAAGCAAAGACGCTACCGGTACCCTGTCCGGCTTTTTGTATGAAAGGGCCGCAACCACTCTTTCCAATCCAGTCATCTCTTCTTTTAGCACTTGATTTGTCATATATAATTCCTCCTCATTTATCAGTTAATCCTCACCGGATTATCCAATTAAGGCCAACCCAGTAAAGACTACTTCCTTGGAAATTCCGAGTTGAAAACCGATACCCGCTTGCTCGCAGGTTTTAAATATGTCAACTCCCATCGCTTCAATACTGGAACGGGCCTCGAAAGGATGACGGCAGGGCAGTTTGGAGTGATATCCTACACATTTTGGACAAAGTTTACAGGAAGAAGCAATAAACCCTGCTGCCAGATAGTAACCCTCGCTCATTGCTTTGCTCTCGACTTGATTAAGGATTCGATGTAATTTTTTTTCAGCCTCCAGCAGTTCCTCCTGCTCAATTCCTGTGCTCTTCACCTGTACAAGCAAGGCCTTGTTATATTGACCACACAATTGCCTGAACTTTTCCACCTCTAGAGTGTGAGGAGGACATAACAGATGTTGATCATAATGCTCACAGATGGGTACATAACACTTTAAACGCACTCGTTCATCAATGACGACTACTGAAGTTTCCACCAACTTTGCTTGGTAAGCGCCCTGCTCCAGCGCAAAGTTTCCTAAGCCAGCGCACTCCATGCCGTTTCATCCCCCCTTTCTTAGGTCGTCAGATTCTTATAGATTTCTGTTAATTTGCTGGGCAAGGCTTCCACATCATTGATAATAATATAATTGACCTGCCCAAAAATATGGTGCATATAGTCCTGACCACAGTTATCCACTGTAATACAGAAAGGGTTAATTCCCCGCATTCGTGCTTCCCTTAGAGCCATCTTGCTATCCATTTCAGTATATAATTGCTCGTAATCTTTACTCGAACCACTGTGATAGTCGAAATCAAAGGGACGGCCGTCACTAAGTAAAATCAAAATCTTGATGGCTGCTTTCACTTGTTCCATTTTAAAGGTGGCATGTCTGACAGCCGCTGCTAACCTGGTCATGCCATGACTTTTTAACCCTCCAAAGCGTTGCTTTATGTCCCAGTTATAAGTTTCCTCAAAGTCCTTGACAACATAGAAAGTTACCTTATCTCGACCATCACTGTTGAACCCATAAATAGCATATTTATCGCCTAAAACCTCCAAGGCTTCGGCCATCACGATAACCGACTCTTTCTCCACGTCCAGCAGAGTTTTGGCTTTGTTTTTAATGACTTCCTCTGTAGAGAAACTCAAATCCAATAAAAAGCCAACCGCAACATCGCGCTCTCGTTTATCCCGTTTCACATAAAAGCCACCGTGAGGGCTTACCCCCGCCTGCTTCTCCACCATTCCCTCAATAACAGCATCCAAATCAAGTTCATCTCCATCTTCTTGCCTTGGATACCGTCGGAAACGGTCGGGTCGGAGCATACCAAAATAACGTTTAAGGGTGTTGATCATCCCGTAATTCTCATCCAATGTTTGCTGGACAAACCTTCCTGTGCTGGGCTTAAGCAGAATCTCCCTGACTCTGCACCAGTCTTTTTTATAATCATTTAGCGTTCGATCCCACTCGTCATAGTAGGCAACCAAGCGATAGGGGTTATTTTCGTCTTCCAGAAACTGAGTTAATAATTTCCGTAGCCCCAGCTGAAACTCAGAGATAATCAAATTAGTTTCTAAATGTTCTTGATGTTCTTCCTCATCGATGCTACGAGAGATCAAGAGGAGGTCAAAGTACAAGCCTCCTCGATGAGGTAAAGCATAGAGAATGCTATTTTCCAAGGAATCCAGCGTAAGCTGGTCAGGATGGTCAGGATGGTCGTCTTCTAACACCCCTAATACTTGTCTAGCTGCCGCTAAAGTTTCTCCTGCCGATGCCCCATTGGCCCTGACCAGATCCCAAAAAACAGCCACCTCTTGTTGTAATTTTCCGTCGACCTTATCATCACCTGACCACAGATAGTCACGCAAATAAACCAGTTCAGGGTAAGTGTTTTGTTTTGGCTCAGCGTAGTACGGCACCGTCTTCTGGTAGGACTCCATCAGAATTCGCCAATCTTTTACAAAGCCAGGGTAACTCTGCATTGCTAAGTAATCGACCCTGTTATCTTCTAACAGACGGAAGATAAGGCCTAGCAAAGGGTTTGCAGAGAGTTCCAACAACTCTTTTGACAACAACTCCAGTGTCCCAAACTCTTGATGAGCTACCTGATGCAATAGCAGCACCCTGTAAAATCGAAGGTTATGCTGGTTATCCTCAGAGAGTTTCACGATGTCTGGCAAATAAATTCGACGAGTATCCAGAGTACTAAACAGTCGATTGTTTTCTTGCACGCTTTCAGGCAGCTCTGAAGCTTTTCTAATAACAACTTTCCTACCTGTTAATCCTTCACAATACAACAGCAGTACTTTTTGCACCGCTTCCAAGGTCAAACCACTGCGAAAAAAGGCAATGGCTTCCCGGCTTTCCTGGGATTTCATGAGAAAATAGGCTTGTTTCTTTTCCATAGTCGATTTTATAAAACCATGCTTGACCCATTGGGTCAGCTCCCTGACATCAAGTTGACTTAAGATTTCGAAGGCCCGTTTGAGGAATTCCTCCGCACACAACTCAGAAAGACAATTTTCTAATATAGCCTCGGCCAGCTGCACGATTTGCTCAATTTCAGACCACTCAATATTTTTCACCAACTGTGGTGAGCTGAGAAAAAAAGTTTCTGCAAGACAGGTGCTCTGTACGGACAAGCGGGATCCCCATGCTGCCCACTGGGAAAGTTGGTTAGAGAAGGTTTGTTGATTCAATTTGCCCACTAAACTTGGTGTGGCCAAAAAATAGGCACCTATTAATCCTTTTTTTGCCTTTTCCCCCTTTTCCAACCCCTCTGCACAATTCACCCATGTTTCCACTGTGTTGCAACCATAACTTTTTATAAATCCTGGCAAGGCTTGAAAGTAGGCTTGGGTAGCTTCTGGGATAGCTTGAGAAACTTGGAGACCCCAATGCAGAATTTTTTGCTTGCTGTCTTCAGATAGAGTCCCTTTTATCTCCGGCCAGTATCTGAAACAGCTCACTGTTCCCTGCCAAGAATAAGATAGTATCCTTGCCCCCCAAGCTAAAAGCAGTGACCAATCTCCAATTCCCAGTCGCTCCACAAGTTTAATGCTGTTTTTGAAGTACCAAAGAGCCTCAGCGACACTGTAGTGCATCAGCATCCGGCCTAGTTGAGCTGCTTGCAGAAACACGTCTGTTCCTAACAGTTCTCTCGTTTCAGTACTATTTTTCAGCATTGCCAGGGCACACTCCCAATTCCCCCGGCTTACTTGGACACAATCCCCCAACCAGATTTCTAACTCTCTCCAAGGTAATTTTTGGACTATCCTTGGAAGCTGTCGCCAGTACCAAGTCCCGTTAACGCTGCTTGATTTAATCAACTGGCTACCGACTTCCAGTAAGAAATGCTGGTTCTCCTTTGGCAAGCTGTTGAGCATGTCAGTAACTGAAGCCTTTTCTTCAATGTTAAGTGATTTGAGCTGTCTAGAAAGTTGCTCTTCTTTGTTCATGAGAAAAAATGCACCACCTAACTGACGATTGAAAAGGCAATTTCTTTTAAGCTAACCTGCATAGCTTCGTCATCTGTAATGGGTTTGATTATCGCCGCTTCAACCGCTTCCAAGAAATCAACTCCCCCGTTGATTAACTGAGCAGCATAGATCAACAGGCGGGTACTAACCCCCTCTTCTAAACCCCGGTTCTTCAAATTACGAACTTTGTGCGCTAGTTCCACGAGTAAAGCGGCGGTCTCACCGTTTACGCCCACTTCTTTGCTTAAGATTTGTTTCTCCAGTTCAGCTTCCGGGTAGTTAAAATCCATGGCAATAAACCGCTGTTTGGTACTCTGTTTCAGGTCTTTTAAGAATGTTTGGTAACCGGGGTTATAAGAGACTACTAACATGAAGGTACTCGGGGCAACAAGGATTTCCCCTTTCTTATCAATGGGCAACACCCTACGATCATCAGTTAGCGGATGAATGACTACTGTAGTGTCTTTGCGAGCCTCCACCACTTCATCCAGATAACATATAGCACCTTTTTTGACAGCAATAGTTAGCGGACCATCTTGCCATACCGTCTCTCCTCCTTTTAACAGGTATCTGCCAACTAAATCGGAGGTTGTCAAATCTTCGTGGCAAGCAATGGTAATCAATGGTTTGTTCAAACGATAAGCCATATACTGTAGAAACCTAGTTTTTCCACATCCGGTAGGACCCTTAAGCATAACTGGCAGTTTATTGAGATAGGCCAATTCAAACAGACTTACTTCATTTCCCAAAGGAAGGTAAAAAGGCTCTTCCCGTAACGTATAATCTTCGATTTTCTGTTCGATTTTCTGTTCAATGACGTTCACCGCTGACCTCTTTATTTCCCCGCACCCACTTTGCAGTGCCATATTTTTCTACAGTCTCTACCATTTTCTTGAGGTTTTCGATGGGTGCTGTAGGCCAGATATCGCAACTAGGCCATACAGCATCTACCCCTGCTTCGAGTGCCTCAATGGTGGCTTTTTCAACCTCTTCAGGCGTGCCATTCGCTAGAATGTTGAAAGAATCGACATTTCCAAAAATAAGAACTTCCTCGCCAATGTCTTCTCTGGTTTTTTGCATATTATTCTTTTTTTCTATAGAAATGGCATTAGCTCCCACTTCCTTAATGATCGTCATAATCAGATTGGTGCCCCCACAAATATGCAGAATGGTCGGAATGTCCTTAAGAGCAGTTTCAATTTTCAGCAAGTGGGGAAAGATGACCTGACGGAAAATCTTTGGACTTAAAACATCGGGTGTGGCACCCATTTCCCTTACACAGACGTAATCCGCCCCCGCTGCTCGCAAAGCTTTGGCTGTGTCAATAATCACATCTGCCAAGCGGTCTAACAGGGCATTAACCTTATCTGGTTTCTTAAAGGCTAATTTAAACAGCGTGTTCAGATCCATGAGTTGTCCCGCCAAAGTGAAAGGCCCCAGTACATAAGTGCCAATTGCCACATTCTCGCCAATATCCTTTTGCAGGAGTCCAATGGCTTCACTGACCAGTGGAATGCGGCCACGGGAAGCAATATTATCCGGGATAGTAAACGTCGTCATTTCCTCTTCTGAATTAATTACCTTTTCTTTAATCGTAGGGTAAAGCAAAGTCTCTACCCCTTCATAGGGATTCATTAGGCATCCGAGGGCTTCCGCTTCTAGGCACACATCGAAAGGAACCACAGCACAATCATAGCCATAGAGTTTATGCGATGTGGCTGCCGTGTCAGCCATCATTTTGGCGTTGGAATGCACCTCTGCAAATTTGTACCCCAATGAGTCTAAACCAGCAGTGGTAACATTGCCCATCCCACTATAGCAGGCTGGTCGGTCCACTTCTTCTCCCTGTAATAAGGCCAGTATTCTTTCTTTTGCATTCATGATATTCCTCCGTTAAATTTAGTCAGCGTGATTGTGAAGTTGTGCATTTTTTCACTGCCTTAGGTATCTGTTATTTGTCCCTTGGAATTTTGTCGAGGATATGCTGAATACTGGGAAACTGATCCTTCCCATGGGGAAAGGCCATGGCCTCGGCAAAGAGCTGCTGAAAATCCGGTTCCATTGCTGTCTCCACAAAGCGCACGCTAGTAGCTACATCTCGGGCTTCAATTCGCTTGTTCTGGTCTAAAAGGGCAGCCTGGGCCCCGTCACCAGCTGCATTACCTACCGCTTGAACTTTATCCAGATCACAGTCCGGAAACAACCCAATCACCATAGAAGATTCTTTGTCAATGAAACTGCCAAACGCCCCTGCCAAAGTGACTCGGTCTACCTTCTCCACTCCCAAATGTCTCATCAATAATTTGGCACCTACGTACAAGGCAGACTTTGCCAACTGAACAGCTCTGATGTCTCCCTGGGTTACAGTAATATCCTGCCCAATGCCGCTGTCCTCGGCGAAGATTAGCACATATTCTGGTCTGCCATTTTCACCTTTGCGGATACGTTCGTTTATCAGCTTATTGTTAAACCGTCCGCTCTTGTTAATAATACCTGCTTTAAAAACTTCAGCCACCATGTCGATAATACCTGAACCACAGACTCCCTTTGCGTTACCTTTTTGCCCTCGCCCATACCAACTATCATCACCCACTATTTTATAGGTTGGTTCCAGGCTCTCTGGATTAATTCGCAATTTTTCGATGGCACCGGGTGCAGCCCGCATACCAAATTTTATTTGGGCACCTTCTAGTGCCGGACCGGTGGCACAGGAGGTGGAGAGAAGCTGCTTCCCGTTCCCCAAGTCAATTTCTCCATTGGTCCCAATGTCGATAATCAATCGTATTTCCTTATCCTGCTTATGAGGTTCCTCAGCAATCAGCACGGAGACATTGTCCGGTCCCACAAAACCTGCTTCAACAGGTAGAATATGTATATTGGCTGATTGCCAAATATTGATACCTAGGTCTCTAGCCTTTACATCCAGCGGAGCACTGATTGCCGGTACAAAGGGGGCTATGCCGAGAAATTTTGTTTCGAAATTTAATAAACAATGATGCATGGCAGTGTTAAAAACTAAGGTGATTTCTACAACATCATCCGGTGTTAAACCTACCTTTTCTGTCATCCGGACACATAGTCCATTAATCCCCTCCAGAATAGCGTCTTGCAGTTTTTGTCTGCCATCATCATTCATCATGGAGTAAGTAATTCGAGACAAAACATCTTCTCCGTAGCGGATTTGGGGGTTCATGATCCCATCTTTGACCAACATTTCACCCGTACTCAAATCGCATAGATAAGCCGCTACAGTCGTTGTCCCAACATCGATCCCTATGCCATACATTTTGGGCACTAAACCAGCTTGCACCTTAATAATCTCATTGTTCTGCCATACCGTTGTGGTAACTTTCCAAGCTTTTTCTCTGATAATATTAGACAGATCTCTTAAGACAAAGTAATCCGTTTTCAAGTTTTCTAAACCATATTGATCTTTCAGTCCATCCTGTAATCTACGCAGATCGTCTCTATGATCATTCAATGTAGGTGGAGTTAATTCTAGATAATAATTTTTTACTGCAGGATTAAACTGGAAAACTCGTTCTTTTCCGGTATCCAATACTATCTGGTCTGCTTTCCTGCTTTCCTCCGGAACAAAAACTAATACATCCCCTAGAATTTCTGTGGCACAGGCCAAGCGATAGCCATGATCTACTTCTTCCGGCTTCAAAAGATTTTTCTCTTCTTCCGTAAGTGGTGACAAATGTTCAGTCTTGGAATCAATGCCAAACTTTTCAAAATAACCCGTTTCTATTTTTACTTTGCATTTCCCACAGACTTTGTAAGTCCCACACGGCGCTTCAATATCCACACCTAACTCATGGGATGCTGTTAGTAAGGTCTTGCCTGCTTCTACCTTACCTCTACGCCCTGAAGGTTGAAATATAACATTAAATTCCACCGTTCAAATACCCTCCTTGCCTGATAAATAGGTTAACGTTTCAATAACTAACCCGAACGTTATATAAAACAATTGAAAACC
>DATMYU010000367.1:0-3403 GCA_035560775.1 Desulfosporosinus sp. | reverse complement strand
GGACATTAGTATAAACTAAAACGTATTTAGTGCTGTTCGATAAGTTATCGAGAAAAACTCATTTTTGAGGGAGGATTTTGTATGTCAAAATTTTATAGATTTTTGTGGTCCCTTGCGATTCTATTTATCCTTGTTACAACTGTGGTTTTCTCTATGGGAATCATTTTAGTCGGAGCAATAGGGGCAAGCGTGTTTGGTATTTATCGTTATTATCTCACGAAAAAGAGAACCAGGGAAGGCGCAATAAAGCCCTATATCTCTGGCGAGGTTATCGATATAAAGTCGAAGTAATCCAGTCCCATATTCGGAAGAATGTGTCGTTCCGCTTGGCACAGAAGCTGGAACCTACGCGGAACGACATTGCGGAAGCTTATTCTTACTCATAAAAACAGCAAGGGGCACTTATAGACATTGAAAGGGGCAGAAAGGTTACTATGGGTGATTTTGAGCGGATAATAGAAAAATTAAAACAAAAATCCGAAGCATTCAAAGCTATGAACGGAGCAGAACCTTTTGAAACCATAAAATACGATTGCCCAATTTGTCAAGATCGAGAGATTATAGCAGTAGAACAGGCAGATGGATCGTTTTCAGCAAGGAATTGTGAATGCAAAGCGCGGAAGATCCAGAAAAGATTATTCAAAGCATCAGGATTGACGGAAGAACAATCAGCTTTGAGGCTGGATGATTTTAAGCCGAATGGGGAAACAAGGCAAATGTACTTGTTGGCACAGAATTATATAGATAAGCAATTATGGAAAGAAAACAAGGGTTTTGCTTTTGTTGGAAGCGTAGGATCTGGAAAAACTATGCTTGCCCAAATAATTGCCAGCCAGATCATGTCAGATAAAAAAACGTCTGTTATATTTCTTCCGACTACAAGTTTAATGGCCGAACTAAGAGTTGCTCAATTTTCAGATGGTGGAGCAGAATACGAGCAGCGGATTGATCGATTAATCAATGCCAATGTCGTAATTTTTGACGATGTAGGCAAAGAAAAGCCGACCGAATGGGTTCAGACACAATATTTTCGAATCATTGATGGCAGATATAATCAGAAAAAGACAACATCGTTTACGTCAAATTATGGATTAGACGAATTATCCGACCGATTTCCAGAATTCGGGGAAGCCATTATATCAAGGCTTATTGCTATGACTAGGGATTGCCTAGTTAAAGTGAATGCGAGTGACTACAGACTTTTAAGATAATAGGGGCGGAAAGGAAATGACGCACGTGATTAAAAACACCCCCTCGTTCACACTGTTGATCGAGGGGGTAAATCTACGTGTCCCAACCACATGCATCTTGGCTAAGTATTGGGAATACGCTACAATGGCGGTTTGCTTAAATTCCTTAACGATGATTCCGTTAAAGCTCACCTAACTAGTAGAACATAGTATGCGATGTATAACCAACCTAATAATCCATGGATTAGAGCCCAAATTATGGAATGATTTGCAGTCCATGATACGACTACAGCAATAATATTACCGATACCAATACCTGCGCCAATACTAGAATTTTTGCTCATACCAACTACTCCTTTTCCCCTAATTATATGGAGCTAATCCCTGTCATCCTTATTAAGCTCTGATTATAACACTATTCCGGGTAAATGGTCCATATTTTTTGCTACAATACTTTATTTTCGATATTAACTTGTATTTTGTCGAATTGGTCAGATTTTAAGAAGCTGTAGTTGAAGATCGACCACGAAAAGTCTTCAACTATCCCGAAGGTTATGATTAGTTTCGGCGCAGCCACAATTACGCCAACGTTTAATACGGATTTCCTGGAATTAATAAGTGCAGCTGATCAAAAGTTGTATCTAGCTAAAAACTAGGGGCAAAATAAGGTTTGTGCTGTGCGGTTATTTTGAGTGGCGTTAAGCAAATTTTATTGGATATTCCTCCACGCTTTCTATTATGGTTTATGAAAAAATCCTCCTTATCGACACAGTATTAACACAGTATCGACATACTAATTTGCTATGATAATAGCAATAATATGACCATGGGGGCGTGTAACATTTTCCTCCAGAACCAGAATATAAAACGAAAATAGTCTTGTAATTGGGGTCAACGACCCTACCGATAAAAAGGGGGTAAATAATGAGCACGATTATAACGAAAGATGGTACACAGATCTATTACAAGGACTGGGGAAACGGACAGCCTGTGGTGTTTAGCCACGGCTGGCCTCTCAGTGCAGATAGCTGGGAGGCGCAAATGATGTTCCTGGCTTCGAACGGTTATCGCTGCATTGCTCATGATCGCCGTGGTCATGGACGATCAAGCCAGCCCTGGAGTGGTAACGAGATGGACACTTATGCCGACGACCTCTCGGAACTCATTGAAACGCTCGACCTGAAGAGTGCTGTCTTAATCGGCTTTTCCGCGGGCGGCGGTGAAATAGCCCGCTATATAGGTCGCCATGGCACGAAACGGGTGGCTAAAGCTGCTCTGATCTCTGCCGTCCCTCCGCTGATGTTGAAAACAGCGGCCAACCCCGATGGCTTGCCGATTGAGGTGTTTGACGGGATCCGCCTCGGGTCCATTTCCGACCGCTCTCAGCTCTACAAGGATCTCGCCAGCGGCCCGTTCTTCGGGGGCAACAGGCCTGGATCAAAAGTTTCTCAGGGCATGATCGATTCGTTTTGGCTCCAGGGGATGCAGGCCGGTCACAAGAATACCTTCGACTGTATTAAGGCGTTTTCCGAGACGGATTTTACTGAAGACCTCAAAAAGTTCGACGTACCGACGCTGATCCTTCACGGCGACGACGACCAGATCGTGCCGATCGGCGCAGCGGCTCTCCGCTCATCAAAGCTCGTTAAGAACGCGACCCTAAAGATCTACGAGGGTGCATCCCACGGTCTCGCGTACACGCACAAAGACCAGCTCAACACCGACCTGCTGGCATTCCTTAAAACCTGAGGGGGTTTCATACTGGCAGCTGCGTAAAGCATGATAGATTCATTGTGAAATTTAATAAATATATGAATGTAAGAATAAACTTGGAATTGAACAAAATAAAATGTGTGAGCTCGGCTACTGAAATTATTCGCCAGATCGTTTTAATACGACCTGGCTTTTTTTGCTTTTTCAGGGCCACTTACACAAACCAAGCCAAACAAAAGATCCCATGAAAAAGGCTGCCGTCCAACAACTATGCAGTGTACACTTTTCTTTCGTTCGTCAGCTGACAGTTTTGAAAAAGTAGTTTGAACGGTGATATTTGTTTATTTTGTAGGGTATGTATGAGTGTGGATATAGGACTAAGGGGGAAGAAAATAGATTATTGACAGTTATGTACTCAAAAGGTAAGATTAAGTGGAGAAATGGCACTTTTCGGAATGCAGTACCCAATTTTTTTACATTGAGGAGATTTTATTATGTTT
>DATMYU010000366.1:0-9306 GCA_035560775.1 Desulfosporosinus sp. | reverse complement strand
GTAGTTAGATGGTCTGACCATCAGACCTATCTTGAAGGGGGTACAAGGATGTTGGCTCGTGAAATCGTGCAAGAACTTGTTCAAGCGCTCGGTAGTGAAAATGTTCTCACAGAGCAGGAAGACTTATTGACCTATGCTTATGACGCAACGGCGGCGATGAAACATCATAAACCGGATGTTGTGGTTTCACCTCTTTCTACAGAACAGGTGGCAGAGGTCGTAAAAATTGCAATGCGCCACCATGTCCCCATCTATGCGCGTGGTTCTGGAACAAACCTTAGTGGGGGAACAATTCCCATTGGCGGGGGTATCGTCCTCTCAATGCTTAACCTAAACAAAATCTTGGAAGTTGACCAAGATAATTTAACGGCAACCGTTCAACCTGGAGTGATCATCCAAGCTCTCAATGATGAAGCAGCAAAAAACGGCTTATTGTATCCACCGGATCCCGGTACTGTCACCACAGCAACGATGGGTGGTTCCGTTTCGGAGTGTTCAGGCGGTCTGCGTGGCCTAAAATACGGTGTAACCAAGCATTATATCATGGGTCTGCAATTGGTTTTGGCGAATGGTGAAGTCATTCGCTGGGGTGGAAAAACGGTCAAGAACGTCACAGGGTATGATTTAGTAGCCCTTTTAACTGGGGCAGAAGGAACATTGGGGATTATTACTGAAATTATCGTCAAACTAATTCCAGCTCCCGAAGCACGTAAAAGTATCTTAGCTGTATTTGATAATCTTGATAAGGCTGGGAATGCCATTGCAGCTATTATTCGCAATAAGGTTATTCCAGCAACTCTTGAGATTATGGATAAGGTGACCATTCAAACCGTGGAGAATTTTGTCCATGCGGGACTTCCAATGGATGCTGAAGCGGTTCTCTTATGTGAAGTGGATGGCTACAAAGAAGTTGTCGAACGAGAAGCTGTTTTGGTTGAACGGATTTTGAAAGAAGAAGGAGCCGTTCAGGTGAAAATTGCTAAAGACGATACAGAGCGCGACCTTTTGTGGTTGGCTCGTCGTAGTGCGCTTCCAGCTCTTGCTCAAAAACGGCCGACGACCGTACTTGAAGATGCCACCGTTCCCCGGAGTAAAATCCCGGATATGCTTAAAGCAATCCGTAGAATCGCCACAAAACACAATCTGCAAATCGCTACCTTTGGGCATGCCGGAGACGGGAACTTGCACCCCACAATTTTGACAGATGAACGAGATGTGGAAGAAATGAAACGGGTTGAGTTAGCAGTGGAAGAAATTTTTGAAACGGCTATCGCACTTGGAGGAACTCTTTCTGGTGAACATGGAATTGGAATTGCCAAGATGAAATTTCTTGACTTGGAGTTTGGTGAAGCTGGGGTTGCAGTATTACGTCGTATTAAAGAAGCCTTAGATCCCGAGTATATATTGAACCCCGGCAAAATTGTAAGGAGGGACTAATCGTGTCCGTATATGATTCTCTGGATTCGATTACCGAAGAACTCCGTAAATGTATGAAATGCGGAAATTGTCAGGCAGTATGTCCGATTTATAAGGAATCACGTCAAGAGGTCGGAGCTGCAAGGGGGAAGATTAGTTTAGCAGAATTTCTTCTCTCTGGGGAAATAGAGTTGACTAAGGGAATGGCGGATCGCTTTTCTCTTTGCACGACCTGTATGGCCTGTAATACCAACTGTCCCTGCGGGGTTCGGTTTGATAAGATTATTCTTGCTGCTCGGGCAGAAAGCGTCCGTAAACAAGGGTTACATCCTGTCAAAAAGATTGCCTTTACTGCGTTGAAAATGCAGCGAATGTTTGATTTCGGAATGAAAACGGGAAGTATCTTTCAGGCTGTGGCCTTAAAGAACATACCGAATAGACACAGCAAATTAGCACGTATGCGCGTTGATATCGGGATAGGCAAAGACAAAGTGTTCCCTATGTTGCCAACCAAGACCTTGCGTTCTGAGTTCCCTCAAGTGATTACGGTTAAAAACCCAAAAATGCGGGTGGCATTTTTCACGGGTTGTATGGTCAACTATTTCTACACGGACATGGGTAGAGCGGTAGTTGAAGTGCTTGCGGAAAATGACATTGAAGTTGTTATTCCAAAGGGCCAAGCATGCTGTGGTATCCCAGCCTCGGTCAACGGAGATGTAGAATCAGCTCGTGTTTTGGCTAAACGTAATCTACGGGCTTTTGAAAAGATGGGAGCGGATGCTTTGGTCGTTGCCTGTTCTTCGTGTGGTGCGGCTTGGAAGCATGTCTTCGCTGAGTTGATGGAGAATGATCCAGAGTTTAAACCGTTGGCGGATAAGTGGGCTGGAAAGTCATATGATATCTCGGAGTTCCTGATCCACCAAGTTCCTTTCAAAAAAGAAGGTTTGGGACGAGTAGCACGTAAAGTGACTTACCATGATCCTTGCCATTTAAACCGTGGAGCAGGAATTAGTAATGAACCGCGAGAAATTCTTAAAAGTATACCTGGTGTGGAACTGATTGAAATGAAAGAGCCTGGTCGTTGCTGTGGTATGGCGGGTTCGTTCAGTCTTGTACACCCAGATCTATCCGTACAAATTTCTGATCGTAAAACGGCCGACATTGCCCAGACTCATACGGATACGGTGGCAACAGGCTGTCCTGCTTGCCGCATGCAATTGCAGAGTGGGATCGAAAATGCCGAAATCGACGAAGAAGTATTGCACACGATTCAAATCTTGGCGGAGTCCTATAGAGCCGGTAAGAAAGAACTGAAAAGTTCTAAATAGCGGAAATACTGTTCCTTATAACGTCTGATTAAAATCAACCCTTTTAAAATGGAAACGCTTTGACTAAATAAGTGCTTCCATTTTTTTACACTAGTCAGAAAGTATTACTTGCGATCATATACTTTCTGGAAGCATAAGTGCAACTAAGCTGCCGCCTTTGCTGAGGCTTGGACGTCAGCCAAGTTTTCTAATAAGAATATTGAGTTTTAGCTATGTGATTTGGTTCAGAAGGGGTGACATAGGGTGGTTTTGCAACCCATTAAAACACGGAAAATCTATGAACAAATTGTTGATCAGATTGGTCAACTCGTTGCCGAAGGGCAATTGAAACCCGGTGACCGTTTGCCCTCAGAGCGCGAATTAGTGGAGCGGTTTCAAGTCAGTCGTGCATCGATTCGGGAAGCTATCAGTGCCCTTGAGATGATGGGACTGATCGAAGTCCGTTCCGGTGAGGGAACGTATATCAGACAGGTTAACATTGATTCGGTGGTAGCTCCCCTCGCCTGGATGTTATTTATCGAAAAGGATACCGATCTGGAGCTTTATGAAGCTCGCAAGATTCTAGAGGTTCAGTCTGCGGGGTTGGCGGCAGAGAGAGCGGAAGAAGATGAGATCAATGATATGTTTGAAGCTTTAGAAATCATGCGAATGGATCTGGCTAACAATCGTTTAGGTGAAGATGCAGATCATCGCTTTCATTATGCCATTGCCAAGGGCACCCATAATAAGATCCTGCTTCGCCTCATGAACACCATCTCTGACACTATGCAAAAGACCTTGGAAACTAGTCGAAGCAAACTTTACGAAGACAGGAGCTCACCAGAAAAATTATATAAAGAGCACTGTTCCATTTATGAGGCAATTAACAATCATGATGTAGAAAAGGCTCAGAAGCTCATGTTAGATCACTTAGTAGGCGTTGAGAATCGACTGAAAAAATATTTACTTCATGATGACGAGTGAGATCGTTTTAAATAAAACAGAACATCGAATTCCCATTTATAAAATGGATTCTTAGAAGTGGATAAAAGAGGCGGAAACACAAATAATATGTGATTTCTGCCTCTTTTTCTGTGGTTCACTACTCACCATCATAGCGCCTGGACATCCTTGGCGGTGCTCTAACTGCGAACGTCCTGTTCGAGCTATGACCAGCGCATAAGTGCAACTAAGGCGGCCGCCTGCGCCTGCGGCTGACAGAATGACTAATACGTGCGAAGACAGTGTCTGCAAGAAGGCTAATACGTGCGAAGACAGTGTCTTCGTGGGCGCCAGCCAAGTTTTCTTTACAATAAATATTGAGTTTGGGCTATGTGATATGTTACACTAAAGAACAGAGGCTCAGAAGGAGTGGCGTAGGGTGATTTTGAAACCTATTAAAACACGGAAAATTTATGAGCAGATTGTTGATCAGATCGGTTTACTCGTTGCTGATGGGCAATTGAAGCCCGGTGACCGTTTACCCTCAGAGCGTGAATTGGTAGAGCGGTTTCAAGTTAGTCGTGCGTCGATTCGTGAAGCCATCAGTGCCCTTGAGATGATGGGGCTGATCGAAGTCCGTTCTGGTGAAGGAACGTACATCAGACACGTTAACATTGATTCGGTCGTTGCTCCGCTCGCCTGGATGTTATTTATTGAAAAAGATAGCGATCTGGAACTTTATGAGGCTCGCAAGGTTTTGGAGGTTCAAGCTGCGGGGTTGGCGGCAGAGAGAGCGGAAGAAGATGAGATTAAAGATATGTTTGAAGCTTTAGAAATCATGCGAAGAGATCTGGCAATCAATCGTTTAGGTGAAGATGCGGATCATCGCTTTCATTATGCCATTGCCAAGGCTACCCATAACAAGATCCTGTTTCGCCTGATGAACACTATCTCTGACACCATGAGAAAGACTTTGATAACTAGTCGTAGCAAGCTTTACGAAGATAATAATTCCCCAGAGAGACTATATAAAGAGCATTATTCTATTTATGAAGCGATTAAAGCTCATGATCAGGAAAAGGCTCAAAAGCTCATGTTAGATCACTTAGTAGGCGTTGAGAACCAACTGGCGGCCTATTTACTTACAGATGGTAAGTGAACTCGTTTAGAAATGGATAAAAGAGGCGGAAACACAAAGAATAATGTGATTCCTGCCTCTTTTTGTTAAACGAGTTTGGGTTAGAAAGCGAATAAGTATGGACAAAAATATAAAGAAAGTGAGGATGAATTTATGACCTGTCAAATGGTATACCTCAACGGGAATTGTTTAAATACGAAAAAGCCGTTTGCTCGGACTTGTAGATTGTGTATAGAGAGTTGTCCGCACCAAGCCATTTCGGAATACCGACTGTTAGAAGGCAAACGTTGTACGGAATGTGGGGCATGCATGGCCGCGTGCCCGAGTGATGGATTTGTGGATCGGACGATGGATAAACTCCACGATTATCTCTTGGAGGGGAAAGAAATTGTCTTAAATTGCCCACAGGCAATACCCTTAGGTTTTGAAATCCCATGTTTGGGAATCTTGGATAGAGACAGTTGGATGACCCTTATTCTTCTGGCTAAGGAGAAATCCGTAACGATTATAACAGGAGTTTGTGCAGAGTGCGAAGATCGTCAAGCTTGTGCATCCAGTGTGCAGATATTTAAACAGGTGCATGCTGACTGGCCAGAACATGCGTCCATCCGCCTAGAAGTTCGGCCGGATGAAGGGCGTGCAGCAGAAACAGAGTCCGCTTACAGTTCTAAGTCTATAGCGCGGCGGGAGGTCATTAGCGATTGGCGGGAGAAAGGCCGAGCGAAGGTCGTGCAATGGCTGCCCAGTTTGGCTTCTGATGAAACGTACTCTATACCAAAATCGCGTCAGTGGCTTCTTGAAGTCTTAGGAAAAACATTGGAAGAAAAGGTCCCTTTTCGTGCCTTGTCGGTAGCGGATTCGTGTACCAGTTGCGGGGTATGCGTGGCGATATGTCCGCAGGGCGCGTTGCAAAAGCGGGAAGAGATGGACTTAAGTTCGGATGATCCAGAGAAAGAGGATAGGATAAAATCGCTGCGTCTTATTTTGGAACCTCAGAAATGTGTTCAATGCGGTCGTTGCACGGAGATTTGTCGACCAAAAGCGTTGCTATTTAGTACTAAACTGTTGTCCCATCGTCTATTAACGGGTAAAATATTGATTCACGAAGGGAGTCCAAGCTATTGCAGCCGATGTGGTAAACGAATATTTGACAATGCGCAATTATGTCTTGCCTGTTCTAGCAGCGATCCGGGTGGGCGCGGCTTTTTCTCCAGCTAGTGGGCCTTCCCAACCAAAGCGGCGAAAAAAATAGGGAGCTCCGAAGGATGTCCAGAGCCCGCCTAGTGTAAGAATAGGCAAATAAACCCAAGGATAGTGTTGGGTTAGTGGGCGCCAAAGCCAGACCCAAAGTCCCAGAGGAGTCAGTCCAACGAGCGTTTTATAGATCGATGGAGCAAAGCTTGTGCGCTCACGATAATCCAGAAAAGTATCCTCTAAAAAATACCCACTTGTAAAACCGATGACAAAGCCAACCATTTGCCAGCCTTCGCGTGTGTGGTAAACAAGTAAAAAAAGAAGGGGGAGAATGATACAAAGGAGAATCTTTGAAGATAGCGAAATAAGTTTAAACCGGGTTTCATCAAGCTGTCCAAACCCTAAGACTATGAGGACACCCAAAAAATACCCGCCTAAGACATCTCCTGGCCAGTGTAAACCTAAGTAAATTCTTGAAAAACCAATGCCTAGGATCATGAAAATTCCTATCCCTTGCCAAACTTTCTGCCGTCGCCAACGTTGCCAGACATAGGGGTAAAAAGTAGCCGCCCCTTGACTGTGACCACTGGGAAAAGAATTCCCGTAAGCAGAGGAAAGATAGATGGAGCGGATACCCGGCTGGCCGATCGGTCGCAGGGTGTGGAATATGTCTTTTAGTAGTCCATTAAAAGCCATGGATGATAGGAATAAGACCGCCAGTCTGAAACCGAAACGTTTGTCCACATTCCACAAAAGAACCGCAAGTAAAAGAATGTAGGTTGGTTCACTTCCTAAAAAGCTTAGCAGGATAAAAAAAGCATCGGTATACGGGTTATGAAAGGATTGAATCGCTTGATAGAAGGCAAGCATAGATCATGACTTCCTTGGATTAGGCATGGTGTTTTCCGCAATCACAGTCGGCGCCATGTATATGCGTTGTTTTCTTAGAGTCTCGCAAAAGTTGATCGATTAAATGGCTCACATGAGCTATGGGTTGTTGTTGGATATCCTTGGCTAAGGCCAGGATTTCTTGAATTTCGTCTGGGCTTATACCCACCGTTAAAGCTTCTGTGACAGCAAGACGGAGTGCGGCTAGGGCATTACAAGCTACGGCTGCAGAAAGTTGTGTGACAACGATCGTGCGTTGGTCTAGACTCATAAAAATTCCTCCTAATTTTCAATCTTTGGTCAATGGACATAGGGATTTACTGTTAATTTTATCACAGAAGGGTTCCAAGGGCAAAGGCTAGGGGGAGTCATTCACTTTTGGCAAGGGGTATGTTAGTATATTTATCGAATGTGTCCTATATAAAGAAAGGAACAAACGAATGAACGAGTATCAAGTTATTGTGGTAGGTGGCGGAGCAGCAGGTATGATGGCCGCTGGTCAAGCAGCAAAAGGTGGCGCGAAAGTTCTTTTACTTGAAAAAAAGGAACACTTGGGTCGAAAAATTGCTATTTCGGGCAAGGGACGCTGCAATATAACCAATGAAGAAAATGTCTCGGATTTTATTAGCCACTATCCTGGTAATGGTCGGTTCTTACATGGCATATTACGAGACTTTGATAACGTAGCTTTACGGGAATTTTTTGCGCATTACGGTGTAGAAACGAAAGTTGAACGAGGGGGGCGTGTTTTTCCTGTCTCCGATGATGCAGAAAAGGTGGTTGAAGCCCTCAAGGCCTTTCTGGCAGACAAGGGAGTGGAGATACGATTGGGCATAGCTGTGGAAGAAATTATGGTTGACAATGGGCATGTTACAGGAGTTCGGGGGCCTGGCCAAACACGGTATTTGGCTCCTGTCGTCATCATATGTACCGGAGGGGCATCCTACCCTGCCACTGGGTCAAACGGGGATGGGTTTCGGTTCGCCCGAAAACTAGGACACCGTGTGATCACACCGCGACCGGCGTTGGTTCCACTCAAAACTGCTGAAGATTGGGCGAAAGAGCTTCAGGGACTGGCCCTGCGCAATGTTGAGGCTTCATTGTGGATGGGTGGAAAGAAGCGAATTGCAGAGTTTGGGGAAATGCTGTTTACGCATTTTGGGGTATCCGGTCCCATCATTTTAACGTTAAGTCGTCAGGCTGGAGACGCGCTTCGTGACGGAGAAAAGGTTGAGTTGCGCATTAATTTGAAGCCAGCACTTTCATCAGAACAGTTGGATGCCCGGATCCAAAGGGATTTCCAAAAGTACAGCAATAAGCAGTTCAAGAATGCGCTGGAGGACCTCTTACCTCAAAGTATGATTTCGGTCATGATTCGTCTATGTGGAATTAACCCGGAAGGGGTAGTGCATCAAATCAGTCGTGAAGAACGCAAGAAGTTGGTTAGTTTGTTGCAAGAGTTACCCCTCACAATTACGGAAACACTCTCTATAGAAACGGCGATTGTGACAGCTGGGGGAGTTGAAGTTAAGGAAATTAACCCCAAAACGATGGCCTCAAAATGTGTCGAAGGGCTTTTTTGGGCCGGTGAGGTTGTGGATGTCGATGGTATTACGGGTGGGTATAACCTCCAGGCTGCGTTTGCAATGGGCTACAGAGCAGGACGTGCTGCTTGTGATGTTTGTTTTACGGTGGTCTGATTAATAACCTTCTTGCATAAACTCTTTTCGAGGTGGTGTAGGTGCGTCGAAGAGGAAGTTTATTAGAATGGATGTGGAATATAGTTCAGCGAGGAGAACGCCGGATTATTCGCGTTATGGTTCTGGCTTCGGTATTACTTGTTTTAATGCAGTTAAGTGCGGTAAGGGATCCGCTTCAATTCTATATGGCGGTGGCGGCCAAAGTTGAGGCTCCTCCCTTAGAATTACCTGTGTTTGCTATACCTGTGCAGGCTGAAGCTGTTCAGACCTGGGAAGTGACTTTAAAAGCAACCCCCGCAGCTTCAATTCGTGTGCTTCAAAATGGGAAAGTAATTGCCACGTTAGCAAAAGGGGAACAGCAAATAATGGCTCAAGCTGGTCAAATTCAATTGGACGGAACGAGCGTTTCTCAGACCATACGAGTACAAGTTATACAACGGGACGCCAATTTGCAGGAACCTCGTCTTAAACAGATGGTTGTGTTACAGGGAAATATTCAGAACGTGACGGTGAGGCCGTAAGTGTTGCAAATCAAGCGTAAGCGTACTATAATTGCAGTCAATTATAGTACGCTGTTTTATTCACAGTAGGAATTTTTTACAGTAGGAGGGTAGGATGGTAGAACGGAATTTATTTAACTTGAATTTTATGAATGAAGAACGGTGGGACAGTTTTTTAAAGAAAACTTGGCTGGCGCCCACGAAGACACTGTCTTCGCACG
>DATMYU010000365.1:0-2146 GCA_035560775.1 Desulfosporosinus sp. | reverse complement strand
ATATTACTTTACCTAAGATGCTATAACGCGACGGGCACCCAGATAGCGTGATGACCAGTAGGAATTGGTCATGTCATCGTAAGATACACCGCCATTGGACGAATTAATCATGGTATTATTTCCAGCATAGATTCCGACATGGGAGGCGCCTGAAGAGTATGTGTGGAAAAACACTAAGTCTCCCGGGCGTAAGTCCGACCGTGAAACGGAAACTCCATTGTTAAACTGCTGCTCCGATGTTCGATTCAACGAAATACCCGAATTACGGTACACGTATTGGATATAGCCTGAACAGTCAAATCCAGGCGACGGGGTCGTGCCTCCCCATACATAAGGTGTGCCTTGAAACTTCGCCGCAAAATTAAGAATTTCTTGGGCTCCACCTGAAACTTTGACAGTCCCTGCAGCCCCTCCGCTATTACTCTTCTTTCCACGAGAAACTGTTCCATTAGAATTGCCCACGGTAACACCTTTTGAGGCGTTAGCAGCTTCAATTGCTTCCTGTTGAATCAATTGTTGTATTCGGCTAACCTTTGCTTTGGCAGTCAAAGAAGAATTCAAGGTTGCTCTTTCATCTGTGCTTAATTGAGCCAGGACTATTTTTTGCTTGTCCAGTGTTTGTTGAACGATTTGCTGAGTTTGTGCTTTACTCTGTATCGAAGCTTGGATTGTAGCCTGCTTTTGTTTTATGAGTTCTTTTTGATCGTTCATTTTTCCATTTAAGGTCATAATATCCTTTTGTAGCTTACTAAAGCTCCCAACGACCATCTGAATCTTGTCTGCGCGTTCTATAAAATCGGATACACTTGTTGCTTCAAACAGCACAGCTAAATATGTTGTCAGGCCATCTTCGTAGTTAACCTTTAAGACATTACCTAATGCTTTTATATGTTCCTGGCGCTTAGCCTCCAGTTTTTGTTGCTGATCTTCTAAGTCTTTTAGGTTATGTTGTTCCTTCGTCAACAATACTTGTTCCCGCGCCATACTGTTGTTCAAGGCCAGAATAGATTGCTTTAAAGCTAGTACCTGTGCCGTTGCACCACTTACTTTGTCTTTTTGTGCATTTAGAGTGCCATTAAGCTGATCGACTTGCTGCTTAGATTGATTCAACTGTTGCTGTAAATTATCGGCTCGTACCGGGTACACTGAAGCGACTAAAAAAATGACTCCTACGATTGTAACTAAGGTTGTCTTATGTAGAAAACGTATCCTTTTCACTCAATAAACTCCTCCACCACACTCTTTTTATTAAGCATTCGCCATAAATGGTGAAATTCCTTGTTTGAAATGCAAAAAAAAATAATTAGTGAAGCGAGTTAAAAAAATTCTCAACAAAAGCAAGCAAGGAAATGAAAGGCACCCATCCTTGAAGGGTACCTATTCACCTGTATTTTCCGCAAAATAAGGGCATGCTAAATAAAATTCTTCTCAGGGGGTTATTAAATGGACCGACCCGAATTAAATTCGTCAGTACGACGTTACATAGCATATATCAGCTCACTTGGCACGACACAACTTCATTTAAGAAGCCCCATCGTGATTGCTTGCTGGTCTGCTGCATTTCCTGGCTTAGGTCACTTATTGTTATCAAAATACTTAAGAGGATATCTTTTGTTTATTTGGGAAATTTTCGTGAATGTGAAGGGACATATTAACCTGGCAATTCTCTATTCCTTTACAGGCAGATTCCAAATGGCAAAAGACGTCCTTGATATAAATTGGGTGCTGCTCTATATTCCAACTTTTATTTTCGCCATTTGGGATGCGTATCGAACAACAGTTGACCTCAATCATCAATATATATTAGCAGCTAGAGAAGATGCCGAAATTAAACCGTTCAACATAAACTCAATTGAAATTAATTATTTAGACAAGAGAACACCCTGGAATGCAGCCATGTGGTCTGCAATGATGCCAGGACTAGGACAGGTCTTAATGCATCGGGTCCCTGCTGCTTTGTTTATTATAATTGGGTTTATAGCTATTGCCCAGCAGTCAAAACTACTTCCGGCTATCCATTACACTTTTCTAGGCCAGTTTGACCACGCCAAATCTATTATTAATCCCCAATGGTTCTTAAATCTTCCTAGTGTCTGGCTCTCTTCTGTCTATGATGCCTATGAAAATACTGTATCAAATAATAAAT
>DATMYU010000364.1:0-4367 GCA_035560775.1 Desulfosporosinus sp. | reverse complement strand
CTTATTAAAAGTGCTGTCTTTTTCAAGTTTCTTTCCTTCCTTCCTGAATTGAATTCTTTCCTTCCTTTTAGAATTCAATTCCTTTTCTCCCAGCAATCCCGTTATTAAAAGGATGCTTCACTGGAGTTATGTCGGATACATAATCTGCCATTTCGACTAGTTCTGGGGGAGCATTTCTACCTGTCATAACAACTTCTAACCCGCTCGGTTTACTTTCAAGAAATTGAGCGATAACTTCTGTAGCTATAAAGCCCGTTGATATTGCTCCCAAGACCTCATCCATGATGAACATATCCCATTGTTCAGTAGAGACTAATTCGAAACAATATTCTAAGAGTGCTTCAGTGTTTTTCTTAAAGCTTTTTATCTGTTCTTCATTCAGATTCCAGAGGAAACCCTTGATCTCTTCCGATCGGCAGAGTTTGAAATTAGGCTCAAGTTTTTTTAGGATCTTGATTTCTCCTGTCTCAGCACCTTTGAGGAATTGGACCATTAGAACCTTTAAGCCATTTCCAGTTGCTCTTATTGCTAGGCCAACTGCTGATGTTGTCTTTCCTTTGCCATTGCCAGTGTATATATGTATTAATCCAGTCACCTTAAACCTTCTTTCCTAAGATTCGAAAATCATTACTTAAATTAACGAACCACTATCGTTTGTGAACATTGAATTTCTTTAACTTAGGCAGAGTTTATTTGTTATTCCATTAAGCCAAATTTTTCTTTGATTCTATCCAATTTTTTTAGCCAAGGTTTTGCCAATACGAACAAGAAAGCAAAGGTTGACAGAGCATGTGTAAAATCAAACCAAAAGCTTGATATGTAAGCTGCTATAATTGCTTGCCAAGTAATCGGCTTAACAAATCCAATAATAAACCAGACATTCATTACCCATCCAAAAGCAAACCCTGTGGAAAAGCCATAGATTAACAGACTTAATTTTCGTTTGAGAAAACCTGCATCCTTCAGCATTCCTGCAACGAAACCTATCATTCCCCAACAAAACATTTGCCACGGGGTCCAGGGACCCTGTCCAAAAAACAAATTCGAAGCTGCTGCCGCTGTAGCACCGGTCAAAAAACCTGCTTCGGGCCCAAACGCCAGAGCTGTAATAATGATGATTGCCGAAGTAGGTTTAAAGCTCGGAATTGGAGCAAAAGCGACTCGCCCTAAGGCCGCAAGCGCAGCCATAACAGCAATAACCACCAATTCTCGAGCTTCAGGCTTACGCTTTTCAAACCTTAGGAAGAAGGGAACCATCGCAATAATTACTAACAGCACACTTAATAAACCGTAATTCTTATCCCCACTCAAGGTCGATAGCACTAATAAGATTGGCAAAATGCTCATCAGGACGATTGTAATAATTTTTCTGTACCTATTAATGTACTTATTTAAATACAAATTTTGCATAGCTCAATCACGTCCTCACAAGTTACAGCATTTGGAAATATTCCTCGTGCTATCCTGTTGGCTGCTGTCGTGTAAAAATTGTTGCCCGCAAAAAATTGACCAGGTTTTCCTTCGGAGACAATATCCCCATCAAACATCATTGCACACCGATCTGCATATTCCGCGGCAAATTCAATATCGTGTGTAACAGCTACTATGGCAACCTCTTGACGGCAGAGCGTTTTAAGGATTTCCCCCAGTCCTTCCTTAGACTCAGCATCCAGCCCTTTTGTCGGTTCATCTAAGAAGACGATTTTCGGTTTTAACAAGATCAGTTTGGCCAGGGCGACTTTCTGTTGCTCTCCGCCACTTAAATCATAGGGATGTCGTTGATAAAACCTCGCTATATTAAATTGATCGGCAACCCTATCAATCTCTCTTCTGCTAATATCCTTATTTAGTCTCAGCATCTCGGCCGCTTCTTCAAGGTCCCCTAAAACCGTATCACAAACGAACAAGGCCTTGGGATTTTGAGGTAACATCGCTAGATTGTTTTGGTAAAGCTCCTTAGCTTTGAAAGCCTCCATCTTTTTGCCATTCAATACGACCTTACCTCGATATTGTTTTAATAGCCCTGAGATCACCCCGAGCATGGTTGTTTTGCCGGTTCCATTTCCGCCTAACACACAGAGCATTTCCCCTGAGTAAGCAGTTAGAGAAAATCCCCGCAGGATATCCTTGCCTTCCCTTGAGTACTTAAACCATAATTCTTTGGCTTCAATGACAGGCTGGTGCTGTTGTTTTTGCTTTGGCATATGATTAGTAAGCTTATTGATAAAGACCGTCTCTGCCGGTATCATATATTGATCGATCCATTTCCTCCCCTCCCTAACACTTAAGGGGCAATCCCCTAAACGGATTCCACTGTAAATTCTTATTGCCGAAGGTAAGCCCTTAAACATAGGGTACTTGACGTTCCGATTGGCTAATAGTTCAGCGGTTTTCTCAGGTGTATCGAAGCAAATGACCCTACCATTTTCCATGACCACAATTTTATCCGCCATTAGGAAAACTTCCTCGAGTCGATGTTCTGTGAGAATAACAGTCGTTGCAAGTTCCCGATTTATTTTGGCAATCGTTGTTAAAAAATCTTGCGCCGCAATCGGATCTAGTTGAGCAGTAGGTTCGTCTAAGATTAAAACTTTGGGTTGCATCACCATTATCGAGGCTAAATTTAAGAGTTGTTTCTGTCCACCCGACAGTTCATCAACTGATTTTCTGAACCAGCCATCAATTCCAAAGAAACTTGCCATTTCTGCAACTTTACGGCGTATTTCAGATGTACTAAGCCCCATATTTTCAAGACCAAATGCCAGTTCATGCCAAACAGTGTCAGTTACAATTTGATTATCTGGGTTCTGCATAACAAATCCGATTTCCGATGCTGCAACTTTCTGTTCCAATGTGCCAATATCCTTACCACAATAACTTACCAAACCAGTCTTGATGCCATGTGGGCTAATTTCACGTTTGATATGCCGTAATAGTGTCGTCTTGCCACAACCCGATACACCACAGACTAGGATAAATTCACCTTCATTAATCTCTAAATTAACACTGTCGAGTACCCTTTCTTGGGTGTCAGGATACGAAAAACTTAAGTTTTCTATTTGTAAGAACGCCATTTCCAGGTCTCCTTCGCCTCAATAATAATCGGTAAAAATACTAACACAGAAAATGTTATGTATAGAGCGACGGCAGAAGTCGATACATTCAAAGGTACTACGGCTGGGTAAAATTGCATTGTCCCATAGCCTAGGAAATACCCTACAAAGCAGATCAAGGCGAGAATTATGATGATTCCTAATACCACGCCATCCCGCTTATCAAACTTAAAGAGTGAAAAGGTGTTTCTATTTTTCAACCCATACCCTCGAGCTTTCATTGAGTCTGCGGTTTCAATCGCATCCTCCATTGACCAGCTTAGTAAGATGGAGATGACCCTCATTCCTTTTTTCACTCTCTCAATGAGAGTTCCGGTACTTTGATCTAACCCTATAGCATGTTGAGCCTTCGAGATGGTTTTCAGATGAACTTTAAGTTTGGAGATCATTCTTATGGTCATTGTGATAAGCAATGCTACTGCGGGTGTAACTTTAGCGAACAAGTATAAAAATTTATCTGAAGTAATGACTTTGTTATAACAAGAGAACCAAACAATAACGGCAACCAAAGAGGCTGCTGAACATATTCCATAGAGAATTGCTTCTAGTGTAATGGGATTGTCCATGAAGAAAAACAACATTGTTTTGCCTCGATGATTAAACAACGGATTAGTAATTGATATTAATAAAAACATGGGCAGGCAAAACAAGAGACTTAACCTCAGAGCCTTTCGTCCATTCACAAGCAAAGAAAAAACAAATGCTGAGATTAAGGTAATTCCCACAAACATTGGATGCATGAATAACATAGTAAACGATAGAATTATTGCAAAAAATGCGAAATTAACCGCTGGATGAAAATCCGCGAATGCTCTATTCAATGTTTTCCTCTCCCTTAATTCCCCTACCCTTTTCAACTTAAACTTAAATGCAAAAAACCCTTACCACATGCAAAGGTAAGAGATCTAACTGGTATCAGACAATAGTCGCCCAAAAAACACCAGTTCATTCACCCCCCTATATCCCAGTAGGTAGTGTTAGCGTCGAAATAAGCAGGTTTCCTGGCTCAAGATCATCACCCACTTACGTCTTCCCGGGCATAAAACCCAGTGACTAATGTAAGCAGATTCCCTTTTACAGTGGCAGGTACCGCGTCAGCTTTTCTGACTTCCCTTTTCAATCCTTTCTCACAAGAAAGGATCACTTATTCGAATATTCAATTTGACTTAACTGTTCACCTATAATTTAACTATAACACAAAAACAAACCCTCGCATAGGAATAAATTGAGAGAATTTGATAAAATATATCAGTT
>DATMYU010000363.1:0-2444 GCA_035560775.1 Desulfosporosinus sp. | reverse complement strand
ACAGACATTATATAAGCTGATTCAAAAACGACCTCTTAGACTGTCTTAAGCATCTTAAGCTGCTCCCTCCCCCTCAAACTCAGACATCGCTTAGGAAAGTTTAAAAGCTAATTCTCTTTCTCTTTCTCTTTATAATCCAATAAATTGAATTTCTTTGTATCCGTATCACTAAGTTCTACGACTAATTCAGCATTATATAAACGATCCTTGATCTTTTCCAAAACCTCTGGGGGAGGTGGGGTAATATTTACATTATTTCCTTCCGGGTCAATGGAGCCAATTGTATAGGTAAGTGTTATTTCTGTCTCCTTACCACCACTGGTAAATCCGCAGCTATTTGGCTGTTTAAAGATATCCTCTGGAAATAAGCTTCGTAATCCTTCTTGAGGTTCAACCTTTATCTTGAGATCATTACCAGGTTGACTGATGGATCTGATCGGCATATTCTCGAATTTCAAACGGTAATTGATCTCTGTTCGGATAAAGAAAACTGTATCCTTTCCATCGTTGACCAAATATCCAGTTTGGCGATCATTTTTCACGATATCTGCTTGAACATCCACAAGCTTCATAGGATGAAGGAATCCACTCAAAGCAACATAAAGTAAAGAAGACCCTAATATAAGCAGGACAAAGATTTTGGGAATGCGAGACTTAACAGCCGAGACAGTATCCTGTTCGATCTCTTTTTTGGCAATCGAATTTAATAACATGTATCCGCAAGCTACTCCAATTAAAGTGATTCCCTTCATATTATATTTGAGATATACCCATACCATTAATGAATTAAGCTGTGCTGAAACGAAGTAATAAGATAGAATACCTGAAGCGCTGATTAACAACGTAGGTATTCCGATAATCAAGATTTTTAGCCAGTTAACGGCTAATTTACCTTTCATGGCCAATACGCTTATAAATCTAGGCAAGGCAATATATATACCAATCATCAGGGAATAAACATAACTAAACAGCATTGGTGGCAACGGGTTAAAGCTTCTGCCAGCAATGATGTGCAGTTCTTCCTGATAATTTACGCCATAATAAACAAGAAGCATAAGACCCAATACATAACCTAGATAGGCAATTGTTTTCTTCATCATAACCCCCCCTCTTAACTTATATGCAATGCAACCCAACCCAAAATTTTTCAACTTAGCAATTTTAGTTCAATTTCGCTAACCCATTCATTTTTGATCGTTTCAACCAGATATTGCAAAGCAACACCAACATGTGGTCTGATGTCGCTGCCAAGTTCAAGTTGCCCTTCATTAAGCAAGGGTGTTCGGGCAACCTAAGAGTACCATTCAATTTTATCCAATCAAATCCCTCTTTTTGTTTAACCTCTACAGAAGGGAAACCTTCAACGAGATTCTGGGCAGGCGTGTAATCACGAATCAACCACGCCATAATCTAAGTTAAGTGGCATCAAAGGCATCACCCCAGAGCAGGTTGAGGAAAAATCCAAGCTCTATCTTGCCAATACGATTCCCGGTGACAAAGATCTTTCAGCAGAGCAAGCTGCTGCATATGCTGCAGCAATCCTAAAAAAGGCTTATGGAGTGAACTTTACAGGTTATACAGGTTATACAGGTTATACAGCTGATACAAGCTTTTCTAGAAGCACTGTACCAAACTCCGATAACTGGACAGTCATCTTCCACGATCCCAAAGAAGACAAGAGTTCTAAAAGGTATCTTGCCTCTGTAAATTCTGTGAGCGGATCAATGCTTAATGCCAGTGCATACGATTTTACTGATTCTGAAGTTGACAGTAAAGATGTGCAAGATCCCGAGTGGATGAAAACGGCCGAAGCAGATATTGCCAGATTAATGCCGGAAAATGTTTCAATAACCAGCAGCAAAGTCGTTGCAACAACCCCGTTAATCGGCGTCATGGTTGTTAGCGAATTATCCGACGGTTCAGCCTGTGCAGTTCGTTTGTCGGGTGAAAACAAAGAAGCCGTAGCCTATGAATATTTCCCGAATGGCTACGACGGAAGTTGGGATTATCACCCAGTAACAGCTAATGGTGTCGAATAATTGCCGTCAAATAAAATTTGCGTTTTTAATGGCCAAGAATGGATTCGTATTCAAACCGTAACTTTTGAAGCCACCGTCAGTGAACGGTGGCTTCAGTTCAACCTCCTATAAAGGCCTGTCCCAGAAACGAATACATATTCGTTTCTGGGACAGGCCTTGGTAATGTATAAAATCAATAAATAGTCCCGCATCTCAAGTCCAAATGTACGTAAATAGAGGCACCATCAATCCTTGTGTTCTTTTGGCCTGAGCCGTTACGCAGAGTAGTACCTAGTTTGTTAGTTCTGCTTTGAGCTTCTGCAATGTTTCCATTGGCAGACCAGTTATATCAGCAATGTCTTCTAGCGAGAACCCTTTTTTCAATGCGTTTCGGGCATCTTCTAACTTGCCCTCTAGCTTGCCTTC
>DATMYU010000362.1:0-3807 GCA_035560775.1 Desulfosporosinus sp. | reverse complement strand
CATAAATATTGAGCGAAATATTTATATCATAACCCACATCGTCAAGTAAAAGAAAATCATAAAGTTTATCTCTGTCTATTTTATCGCGATTTCGGACAAGAATCATAATATCAATATCGGATTCAGGTAAAGAATCCCCTCGGGCTTTAGAACCGTATAGAATCACAGAAATTAAGTTATCCCTGCAAACATCGCGTATATGTTGAATTGTTCTGTCTAAAGCCGTTTGTTCTGTTTTAGTTAGGGATGCCATAGAATCACTCCCGATTCAGAGTTAAATATATCTGAATTATAGCATGCAATATCACTTTGCTCAATTCTTTGCCAAACCCTCATACTCCCCATCCTCTTCCTCCAAGCAGGAAGTGATATAAATCAGGAGAACACTATCGAAAATGGTGAATATCCTCTGCTTTAACACATACTCTTCACTAGTCTACAAATTGTTGAACTTTTTAAAGGAAATAGATGTAAGCTGTCGAAATCTATATTTTAACAGAGAAGGAAATCAAACGGAGGAAAGTCGTTCGATGGCACAGCAAAAAACTGAGTTTTCGGAACATATGTCTTTCGAGTTTCTGGAGTTACTGCGCAAGAAAAATCCGGCCTGGCGCTTGTTAACCTCATCGCAGACTCCTTTTGTGGCGTCTTTTCTCTATAGAGAATTTATTGCGGAAAACAGGCGGCAGATTGCCGAGTAGGAATTGATCAGCCGCCTGGAAGGATTTATTGAGCTGCTTAGTCAGGGGCGCGATGACTCCCTCTTTCCGCGTTCAGGACGAGAATATCTGGATGACTGGGCCAATGATGAACATGGTTGGCTGCGGAAATTCTATCCCCCGGGACAGGACGAGCCTTATTTTGATGTAACCTCCCTGGCCCAGAAAGCCATTGAGTGGCTTCTGAGTTTAAGGCAACAAGTCTTTATCGGTACAGAATCACGCCTGATCACTGTATTTGAACTTCTGCACCAGATTGTGGAGCGTTCTGAAAGCGATCCAAAGTTACGCTTGGCCGAGCTCGAACGACGTAAAGCCGAAATTGAACAGGAGATTATCCGGGTGCAGAAGGGACATGTGGAGCTGCTGGATGAAACGCAAATCAAGGAGCGTTTTTGGCAGGCGATGACGACTGCCCGAGAGATTCTGGCCGACTTCCGGGCAGTAGAACAGAATTTTCGGGAACTGGACCGGGGGATGCGGGAACGGATTGCCATCTGGGAACGGGGAAAAGGAGAATTATTGGAATCGATCTTTGCAAAACAGGACGGGATTGCCCAAAGGCGGCTTTTTTGTTGCGAAGATTGAGGATAAAGAGAACATTAAAAAATCAAAGCTCAAACTCATAGAAGGTTGTAACAAATATTTTGGTAGTGCCTATAAAGATATTGAGGCATGCCAAAGCAGGTTGCATGAAGAATTAAAGTCTTTAAATGACAAAAAAGAAACATTGCTTGAATTGGTTCAGGAAGCCTCAGAATTGGGACTCAACGGAGAGCCGAAGAATGGGAAGCCTGTTTTAAAAGGATTCCTTTGATCTACCGATTGTTCCGGTTTATAAAGGTGTTTGCCAAAAAAATACAAACAGAATTCAGATTATTTATCAATGAGGATGAGCAGGGCTTTCTCAGCGTGTCTATGCGTCTGGATGAAATCAAGGAAAAATACAGCTATAAGAGTGAGGAACACAAGAAAATTCTTACGGAGCTCAAAAAGAATAAAGAGAAGCTTGAACAGCTGAAAATCCGATACGATCATGAATTGCATCAATTGAAACTTCATAATGTTAGCTTGTATAAAAAAGAGGAAAGCAAATACCTACTTGACTCAGACTACGTTAACGATCTCTTGGATACTAAGGTTAGATATGTGGAATTCTGGCTGGCGGTCCATTATTTCGAGTGCAGATGGGTCCTGGAAGAGGATCGGCCGGTCGGAAAACAGGCAGGTAAGACCTTTGGAAGTGTTTTAGATAAGTTTTACCATCGGCTCAGCATGATTGCGCCGTGCTTAGTCATGACGTTTTTCACGCTCCCCAAGCATTTTCGGGCTTATGGTGATCAAAAACACTTCTATTTGTTTAACTTTATCGATTTGCTCATAGTAGATGAAGCAGGGCAAGTGTCTCCGGAAATTGCCGCCGGAGCGTTTTCACTTGCTAAAAAGGCAATTGTTGTCGGGGATATACATCAGATTGAGCCGATATGGGCTGTAAATCGGGCGCTAGATAAAGCCTTAGCTTTCTCTAACAGGGTTATCCCCAGTTTAAACGAGTTTGAATTACTGGAACGGACGGAGTTAAACTGCTCCAGCTCCAGTGTAATGAAAGTTGCAGCCAAATGCTGCAAATACAAAAAGTTTGAGGAGAGGGGCCTGTTCTTAAGTGAACACCGTCGTTGTTATGATGAAATTATAGACTACTCGAATAAGCTGGTGTACGAAGGAAATCTTCAACCCATGCGCGGGGAGGGAAAACGGGATCCAAAGTTACCGTTTAAGCAATGGCCGCAAATGGGGCATATGCAGATTGAATCCGAGTATTCGGTCAGAAGGAGCAGCAGTCGATTAAATCTTACAGAAGCTAAACAGATTGCAGCATGGCTGGAAGCTAACTATGCTTGTATTGTTAATGCTTATCCCGATGAGATCCGGGAAAATTTGGTGGGTATTATCACGCCGTTTAAGGCTCAGGCTCAAGTGATCCGGGCGGAATTGAAGAAAGTACTACCGGTTTATCATTCGAAAATCAATATCGGCACAGTGCATACTTTTCAAGGGGCGGAAAGAAGAGTTATTATCTTATCCACAGTATATGGCAACCGGGATGGATGTTATTTTATTGATGCTAATAACAGTTTAATGAATGTAGCAGTTTCCCGAGCCAAGGATTACTTTTTTGTTTTTGGCGATATTGGTTGCTTGCAGGGTCCTCCAAGAAGTGCTAGCGGAATGCTAAGAGGATTTATTGAAGCAAACGCAGTGAGATAACGGCGGGCAAAATAGTTGAGAACTATGCATATTCTGCCGACGCAACCTTGCACAAATTCCATCAAGTCATTCAGCGTGGCTTTGGACTGAATGATGATCATCTCTATGCTTTTTTCATGGATAATAAAGCATGGTCCCGTAATGGAGAGACCTATTGGTCCCCCGGCAATGATAGGGGGCCCTTTGCCGATAAAGTAAAATTACTCCTGCTTAACCTGATGCCGAAGCAAAAATTCCTTTATCTATTTGATTTCGGAGAGGAGTGGAGATTTACCGTCACTTTTGAGAAGAGCGCAGAAGAAGTGGCGGCAGCTAAAGTGATCGCAGGGAAGGGAGAACTCTTGGAACAATATCCAGAGGGGGAGTAAGAATAAAGTGCAAGATCATTTGGTTAAAGAGAAGCGCCCTTATCTCGCTTTTATGGTGAGAAAAGGGCGCTCTTGACTTTTCGGCGCGCTGCTTAAGGCCTACTTCGCTTCAAATTCGATCCACAGGCTGGGATCTGTTTTCTTCACGTCAATAATAGCATTATATTTTCCAATAACCTCCGCCAATTTTGTCAAAAAGGATTTATCGATAAATGAAGCGACAGGAAGCGCCACAGCGTCTCCCATAGCGTTATAACCGTCATTGTTAGTACCGGTACTCGGCGGAACGTCTAACTGGCTGTCATATATTGTAGTTCCGCGCAGGTTCCTTATGAAGAATTGTACTCATGCGCCGAAAAATTCAATTTCTTCTTTCGACATTGACGCCGGTTGCTTCAAGGTCTAAATCTCTGAAGGGTCCAATGTAATTTTTTAAAACTAACTAACCAATC
>DATMYU010000361.1:0-4984 GCA_035560775.1 Desulfosporosinus sp. | reverse complement strand
ATTTTATGCTTCATCTTTTTCTTTTTTAGTGTCGTAACATTCTTATGTTGTGATTTAACATGACAATAGCATCAGGACGCTGGTGCTATTGTCATAACCGTTACTATCGGACTCATTATAATTGACGATTAATATGGCATACGAATCAATACGGGACGGCGCATTTCCCAAGTTTTACTCCTCTATTTCCTTAACACTCAACCTGCTCTTCAATTCAAAACAAAATGCATAGGTGTGAGCAATATCGATTCTTTAATAATGAATGATTACTGTTCTCCGGAGTACATATCCAATCTTTTTATTGCCTTATACTTGCACCATTTCATACAGGTTCCGCATTTTATGCACTTTTGTTCATCGATCACATACGCTTTCCCACGTTCTCCGCTGATCGCTCCGGCCTTGCAAACTTTTTTGCATTTGTCGCAGCTCCGGCATTTTTCAGCGTTAATCTGATACTGGCAGGGAGCTGTGACCGGATTTCTTTTCGGCTTCCCATCGGCATTCTTTTTGAGACGAGATAGTATATCCTTTAGCATTTTGCACCTTCATCTTTCATTAGACCTACCCTAAAACTCTGTAGGTGCGAGGCTTGCCTCGCACGCCGCTGCGCATTTTTAGGGAGAGGGCAAACAAGCTCCGCCCCTATAGGATTCAGGAACCCTTTAATCCAGGATCGCTCTCTTTACCAATGTCTTGGCTATTAGTACCTTGTACTTATTGTCCGCCAGTGGCACCGTACCTTTGGCAATTCGATGGCGCAGCCCGGCAGGTCCGGGAAAACAACCGTATAGTTGCCGCTTATTTTATCCCGCTCAATAATGGCCGGGAAAACATATTTCCTCTTCATATCCACCATTCCTTACTGCGTATCTTCGCCGGGACGAGCTTGCCTGCTCCACGTCTCATCCTTAAGCCACACATTCAAAAGATCGTAAACTTTATTCTTATAAGTGATATACGTCTCCTTGTCATTAGGGGCGATTTGGAGCAGCTCATGCTTTACATCCTTAATGGTTTTATCCAGGTTTTCACAGAGGAAGGCGATATGGTTGGCCCTGACCTTGAGCGAGGTATTAATGAAGTTCGTTTTCATCCTCTCATAGCCCCTGGCGGATAAGCTTTGTTGGAGCGACTCCAGCGAATCCTTCAGCTGCCTGGCTGTTTTATCGAGTTCCGTTTTGGACGTCTTGACGTTCTCCAATTGGACCTTCAGATTGGCAAGCTCCGTAGTCAGCTCGGTGATGATACCGCTTTGGTCTTCCACTGTTTTCTGGAGGTCCGCGTTCTCCTGCAGGGCCTGGTCTTTTTCCTGTAAGACCTGGTCTTTTTCTTGCCGGGTCTGCGTCCGTTCATTGACCGCTTGCCTGAGTTCCTGATTGGTCATTCCCTCGATATCCATATCGATGATGAATTGCGCCCGTTCCTCCTTTGGGATACCTAAAAGAAGCACCGCCTGGCTGTAGTTCAAATTCGGATTCGAATCCGAATTTGAGTAGGTAAGCTGTCCGGCTCCGTACTCTTTGAAGATACGCATCAGTTTATTGGCCCTGCTCTGGGAGAAATCGACCGACTCCTCCAGCCACTTGCCCCATTCTCCATACTTGAGCAGGGCGAAAATAAATGGGAATAAGAACTTCGCAGAACGTCTCGTATACTCGATGGCCCTGAGTAGTAACTTTGTGTTGCCCCCAAACCGCGAACTTATTGAAAAAGGCACTAATCAATCAAAGAAAAGGTCTTTTACTTTGAGGGAATCATTCAGTGGATTGTTGGTGTCTTCTGTTTGCAGCTTATCGTCCTTGAGCAGCTTATGATAAGGTTTGGCCGGAGAAAGAAACAACGTATCAATTATATTTGTATCATCAAGGCCAGCATAAATGAGTGCATTTCGAATGTATTTCAAATCATGATTGAAGATATTGTGACCGCAAACATATTCCGACCCATAGAGAAACTTGGCGAAGTCAACCGTCGAATTGGAGTGAAATGAACTGCCAACGCCCTTGACACCGCCGATATCAAGTATTTTTCCACTTTTCGGTTCAATTTCGGTATCGATAAAGACGATGGATTTCAGGTTCTTTTCCTCCTTTAAATACTTGGTGTAGTGAATGATGAAGAGTTTTACATTATAAATGAGGTAAGGTCAGGTAAGGTAAGGCCTTCGGTTAATGAAGACCCATTAACTAAAAAGTTAATAATAAGTTATCCTCACCCTTGTCTCTTTCCTGCTATACAATTTTCCCGTAACGGGTTTCCCTTTGCAATAAAGTAGGTTGTACATCCATTACCGTGGGCGGTAAACCCATTACACAACTCCAACAAAGTCCAATTAAAACAATCAATGCTAATCGCTCCCTACGGCATTGTTTCTAACGCTAGGTTATTGCCATCATTATTGTTTCCCTCACCGTTCCCATTGCGTATTCCGTAAGCTGTTTTTCCAGATTCCTAGAAACAGGATAAGCCCTACTATACAGGTGAATGCTTCGGAAATTGTATTAGCCCAAATAACTCCATTAACTGCAAATAGCATATTTCCTAAAATCAAAATAGGAATAAAGGCGATGCCCCTAACCAGAGACATAACTGTGGATTGCACACCTTTTCCAAACGCTTGAAAGATGCTTGTAAAAAGTGCAGATAAGCCAGCAAAGATGGTGGAGCAAAGCTGCGCCACGAGAATGGTTTGCCCGATGGCAATGACCTCAGCATCAATACTAAAGACACCAATGACCTGCGCTCTAAGAACAAAGAGAATTGCCGTCAGCCCCATTGTAATGCCCACCATGTAGAGTGTGGTTGTCTTGATAATTTCCATTAAGCGCTCATAATTCTTTGCAGAATAGGCAAAGGCGATCAGTGGTACAGCTCCCATTGAAAAGCTCATGCTGATAAAGTCTGCAATTTGAACAACTCTTTGGGAGATACCAAGTCCGGCAATAACGTTGTCCCCGTAGAAAGCGGCAAAATTATTGAAAAGTAAGCAGGTAATTACCAGAAAGCCATCAAGCAGAAACGCAGAAATTCCTACTTTTAAAATATTAGAATATATCTCCTTACTTGGTTTAAAATCCTTAATCGACACACTCTGGACGGTGCTTTTCTTCTGCAGATAATAGATAAACCATGCAACAGAAACCGCATTGCCAATGACTGAGGCCAGTGCAGATCCCCTGATGCCCATGTGAAGGGAAAAAATGAGAATAGGGTTGAGTATGATGTTAATTACGATACCGGCTAACATTCCAATCATGGATGCGGTGGATGCACCCTCTGCACGAACAGTTGCCTCAAGCGAGAAATTGGCAATAATAACCGGAGCGCCGATGACAAACATCAGGATATAATCTCTTGTATACAACAACGTGTTACCTCTTGCTCCCAAAAGCTGTAAAAGGGGAGATATCAGCGGCAGACATATTGCCATAAAAATGACTCCAGTGAGCATTGATGACCAGAAGTTCACGGACGAAACTTTTTTTACTCCTTCGACATTACTCTCGCCCAAAAGTCTCGACACATAGGTTCCCGCTCCTGCACCGAATAGGTTACCGAGCGCCATCAAGAAAGCTGAAAACGCTAATGCAAGTGTGACCGCTGCCATCATGGCTGTATTATCAAGTTTACCAATAAAAAAGGCATCGGTGATATTGTAAATAATGGTAGCAATAAAGCTCAGCATCATGGGAATAACCATGTGCATAATTGCTTTAGAAACAGGCGCTTTCTCAAGGTAATAGAGCGATTTCTGATCCGTATTTTCCATATTAAAAACTCCTTTCACGCAGTACGCGTCTTAAAATTGGCATAAAAAAATAAAGGCAATGCTTTAATGCCATTGTTTCGCGGCACTGCCTTCATATTATATGGTGTAATTCTGCTTAATCTTCGTCAGATTTCTTTTGTGATGGGGCAGGGCATTCTCCGTGTCCTCTGTTCATTCCAGGACGGCGACCAAAAGGCATCATTCCCGGACGATGACCCATTTCTGAACGAGGATCAAATTGCCCATCCTGCATACCGCCACGAGGATCAAAATCTCTGCCATGGAATCCTCTGGCGCCTGCATGTCCGCCAAAGCGATCGTCAAACGGATTGCCGCCACGTTTGCGCGGATCGAAATCTGGTCCGGGCTGTTCGTCGCCAAGCTGAGCTTCAATCGTTTCGATGATACGGTTAAGATAGATACTCAAATTCATTTGCTCTTCTTCACTCAGACATTCAAACAGCTTGTCAAAGCTAAATTCTTGCTCGGTTGCCTCTGTGCCCTCTTTGGTGAGCTTAATATTCATAACTCGTCGGTCAGTTTCCGAAAGAGTACGGGTAATGTATCCGTTCTTTTCCAACTTAGAAAGAAGCTCGCCCAATGATTGGGGGCGCATGTCTAGCAGGAACAATAAATCTTTTTGGCTAATTTCTGGCTGCATCTTAAGGACAGCTAGCACTCTGCCTTGCCCTCTACGAGGATCCCCCATCGGGCCATAATGCATATGATTTTGCTGATGGTATCGATGGAGTAACCACTCAATACGTGTAAATTGTTCAGTCAAGTCGTAGTTCTCTTCGTCCTTTTCGTTCATATAAATTCCCTCCTTTTAGTAGTGTAAAGTTTCTTATAAGGTACCTTATGTTCTTATACTACAGGTACCTTATTGTTTTGTCAATATCTTTTTGCAGGTACCTTGTAATAATTACCGATTTTATTTTCCATACAGAATATATGCTGCTCCATAACCACATTGGCAATCCATCCGAATCTTTTTTACCGTTTCTTGATCAAATGTATCTTCTAGCCTACGCATTGATGATTTTACCCAACTGGCGTCATCTTCGCCTTTTGCTGATCCCTCTTTCCCATAAGCAATTCCTTTTGCTGTTTCAAAATCACTTCTCTTTCTAATTGATTCATATAAAGCACATTCTTGATTCGTTCTTACATCAAGCATTGTCGACACCTCCATGTTCTTCTACCCTTTCT
>DATMYU010000360.1:0-7019 GCA_035560775.1 Desulfosporosinus sp. | reverse complement strand
CATCAATACTATCATTATACTTGATGCAACATAGGGGATAACCGATAAAGAACGCGGTCTTTGGGGATCAGCTCTGTTTTCTTTTACCCGTCCTGTCGTCGGTTGAGAACTTTGTCCTGCTTCTTGTTGGCTCCCTGGAATAACGTGAATACTAATACCTTGACTATGACGAATCACTTTGTCGACGACCGAGCCGTGAACGATATTCCAGAAACGAGTATGCTCCGGTTTACCAATAATTATTTGTGAAACATTACGTTTTCGAGCTAGCTCCAAAATCTCTTTAGCTATATCATCCCCTGTTATACCAATGATTTCTGCGCCCAACGTTTCCGCCAAACGAAGATTTTTAGCCATAGAATCCCTTTCTGCTTCATTTCTGGTAATGCGATGCACGGAGGGTTGAACATGTATAGCTAACCATTCTGCATTTTGACTTGTCGCCATTCTCTTGGCAATGCGAATTAACTTAGCGGAAAAAGGACTGGCACTTATACAAACCAAAACTTTTTCCCCAGTGGGCCAAGGTCCAGCGATGCCATGAACCCGCATATACCACTCCAACTGGCGATCGACTTTCTTGGCGGTATAACGAAGAGCCAACTCCCTTAGTGCATTGATATTCCCCGGGCGAAAGAACTTTTTTAAGGCCTCAGTCGCCTGTCCGGCAACATAAACTTTCCCATCTTTAAGTCTTTGAATTAACTCTTCAGGCGGTATATCAATTAATTTAATTTGGGACGCAGTTTCTAAAATCTGGTCAGGAACAGTTTCTCGCACCGTTACCCCGGTGATCTGGGCTACTATATCATTTAAAGTCTCTAAGTGTTGGATGTTTAAAGTGGTATAAACGTTTATTCCAGCTGCCAATAATTCTTGGACATCCATGTAACGTTTTTTATGCCGGGAACCCAATACATTAGTATGGGCTAGTTCGTCAACCAAGACAATTTGGGGACGGCGTGCTAAAATCCCATCTAAGTCCATTTCGCGAAAAGTCTTGCCCTTATAATCCTGAGGTTTTGTCGGAATAACTGGCAACCCTTTGAGCATTGCCTTCGTTTCAGCTCTCTCGTGGGTTTCTACTAAACCCACAACAACATCCATTCCTTCCGACCATTTTTCCCCAGCTGCCTCGAGCATAGCATACGTTTTTCCAACTCCAGCGGCGGCCCCCAGGAAAATCGTAAGTTTTCCGAGGCCTTCCTTCTCAAGGCTGGCAAGTAACTCATCGGGGTCTAAACGCATCTCTTTTTCCATTCAACCATCACCCAACTTATAAAGAATCTAAAGCGATGTTTAATTTTAACACATTGACCCGCGGCTCACCTAGAAACCCGAACTGCCTACCCTCAGTATACTGGTCTACTAGGACCTGAACCTTTTGTTCACTAACATTCCTGGCTTTAGCTACTCTGGCTACTTGAATTTGGGCAGCTTCGGGGGTAATATCGGGGTCCAAACCACTAGCCGAGGCGGTAACCAAATCTCCGGGTACGGGAGCATTTAAAACTAATCCGTTATCTGTTCTCACCTTTTCTGCTTGCTTGGCTGAGGAGTCTAATAAGGCTTTGTTCGTCGGTCCTAAATTAGACCCACTGGAATTGGCTGCATCGTAGCCCTCCTTACCCGCAGCTGAGGGACGACTGTAAAAATAGCGAGCATCGCTAAAGTTTTGCCCGATTAGGACAGACCCTATAGGTTGGCCATCCTTGTAAGCTAGTGAACCCTCAGCCTGTTTAGGGAAGATAACCTTCGATAAGCCTGTGACTGCCAGAGGATAGGCGATCCCCGTTAAGACAGTCATAACGAGCAACAACATCAACGCCCTACCCATTGTTTTAAGCATCGTTAATTCTCATCCTTCCTACATCCAATTATTCGGAAATTTACCATATTTCTAGCCCACGACACCATTTCCATCCACTCCAAGTCTCACACTTCTACCATGGAGTCGCCTGACGCGACAAAAAATGATATCTCTGCTACGGAGCCCTGTCAAAATCCACTGCTCCAATTTCCAACCTCTGACCTCCGTTTCAGCTTAAACGCAACATAACCAAAAGCATGTCAATCAGCTTAATTCCGATAAAGGGAGCAATTAGACCACCTAAACCGTAGATCAAGAGATTGCGTCGCAAAATTATATTAGCCCCTAAGGGACGATAGGTAATCCCGCGTAAGGCTAGAGGAACCAAGGCTACGATAATCAAAGCGTTAAAAATTACCGCTGAGAGAATAGCGCTTTGGGGTGTAGCTAGCCCCATAATATTTAACACACCTAATTCAGGGTAAGTCACTATAAACAGAGCCGGAATAATCGCAAAGTACTTGGCTATATCATTGGCAATACTAAACGTTGTCAGGGACCCCCTAGTCATCAATAACTGTTTGCCGATCTCCACAATCTCAATGAGTTTGGTTGGGTTACTGTCAAGGTCCACCATGTTACCAGCTTCTTTGGCCGCCCGAGTACCACTGTTCATAGCCACACCAACATCAGACTGGGCCAAAGCAGGAGCGTCATTCGTTCCGTCTCCGGTCATAGCAACTAAGTGACCTTTAGCTTGATACTCCCGAATTAATTTTAATTTCTGTTCCGGTGTTGCCTCTGCCAGGAAATCATCTACCCCGGCTTCGGCTGCAATAGCAGCTGCCGTTAATGGATTATCCCCGGTAATCATGACAGTCTCGATGCCCATGCGACGAAGTTCAGAAAACCGTTCTTTGATTCCACCCTTAACGACATCTTTCAGGTAAATGACCCCTAAGACTTGATCTCCCTCCGCTACAACCAGCGGAGTACCGCCTTGTTTAGCAATGGCCTCAATGGCAGATTTCACTTCAGGAACCATTTCTCCCCCTTTTTCCCACAAATATTTTTCAATCGTATCCATGGCACCTTTGCGGATTTCCCGGCCCTGTAAATCGACTCCACTCATTCGTGTTTGGGCACTGAAGGGAACAAAGGTTGCTCCCAAAGCTATGATATCCCGTTCTCGCAAATTGAATTTTTCCTTGGCCAAGATCACAATACTTCGGCCCTCAGGAGTTTCGTCTGCCAGAGAAGACAATTGGGCGGCATCCGCTAACCTTTCCGGCGATACGCCTGGAGCAGGTACAAATTCGGTGGCCATCCTGTTCCCAAGGGTAATGGTTCCGGTCTTATCCAGCAGCAGTACTCCTACGTCCCCTGCTGCTTCAACTGCCCTTCCTGACATAGCTAAGACATTGCGCTTTAAGAGTCGATCCATACCAGCTATCCCAATAGCACTGAGCAAGCCGCCGATGGTGGTAGGGATCAAACAAACCAGTAAAGCAGCCAACACAGGGATGGATACCGTTGCCCCAGAATAGATGGCATAAGCCTCTAAAGTAGTAACTGCCAGTAAGAAAACAATGGTCAATCCGATTAACAAAATGGTTAAGGCTATTTCATTCGGCGTTTTCTGGCGCTTAGCTCCTTCGACTAAGCTGATCATGCGGTCCAAGAAAGTTTCACCCGGATTGGCGGTGATTTTCACCTTAATCCAATCCGAAAGTACTTTAGTACCACCCGTAACGGCACTGCGGTCGCCGCCTGATTCCCGGATTACCGGGGCAGATTCGCCAGTAACCGCACTTTCATCGACTGAAGCAATACCTTCAATGATTTCTCCATCGCCGGGGATAAATTCCCCGGTCTCAACAAAGACGATATCCCCTTTAACCAGTTTGGCAGCCGAAATATTTTCTATTTTTTCTCCGACCAGCTTTTTAGCAATCGTGTCACTCCTGGTTTTGCGAAGGGATTCGGCTTGGGCCTTTCCTCTCCCCTCGGCTAAGGCTTCGGCAAAGTTAGCAAAAAGAACGGTGATCCATAACCACGCTGCAATCTGCCCGTCAAACACCAAACTTGTGGACTGTAAGGCGATATCTCTAATGGTAAAGTAAGTGGTCAATACCGCTAAGATCTCTACCACTAACATGACCGGGTTAGTCCACAAAACCCGAGGATTTAATTTTATAAAAGATTCTTTGATAGCCCTTGCTAAAATTGAACGGGTAATGCTTGACTTCGTAGTACTCATAGTTTTCTCACTCCTCCTTTAAAAGGCCTTGCCAGCCAGCATTAATAGTTGTTCAACAATAGGTCCTAGAGCTAGAGCTGGGAAAAAAGTCAAGGCTCCTACAATTAAAACCACTCCCGCCAAGAGACCGGAAAATAAGCCTCCGGTTGTCTGAAAAGTCCCTGCACCAGCCGGGGTTATTTTCTTGTTAGCCATACTTCCCGCAATGGCCAGAACCAGTACAATTGGAGCAAAGCGGCCAATGAGCATACATAAACTAAGGGCAACGTTGTAAAAATGGGTGTTGGCACTTAGCCCTGCAAAGGCACTGCCGTTATTGCCTGACGCAGATGCAAAAGCATAAAGTATTTCACTTAAACCATGAGGTCCGGGGTTGAGGATAGAAGAGGCTCCTGCCGGAATAAGCACAGCTAAGGCGCTGCCTAATAAAATACAGGCTGAAGGGATAAGCACAGCGAGTATGGCCATCTTCATCTCAAAGGACTGTATTTTTTTACCTAGGTATTCCGGCGTTCGACCGACCATCAGCCCTATGATAAACACCGTTAAAATCACAAACATCAACATAGCATATAAACCTGACCCGACACCGCCGAACACCACTTCACCCAACATCATCTGCAGCATGGGAGCGAGTCCTCCTAAAGGGGTCAGGCTATCATGCATGGCATTGACGGCACCACACGACGTTGCAGTCGTGATCGTAGCAAATAAGGCTGAGTTGACAACCCCAAACCTTACTTCTTTACCTTCCATTACGGAGGAACCAGTTATGCCAATATGGCTAACCAATGGATTGCCCGCTATTTCAGCGCTATAAGTTGTGCCAACCATTAACAGCAACAAAATCAACATCGCTCCGAAAATAACCTTGCCTTGCTTGGAATCCTTTAACATTTTGCCAAAGGAAAAGGTCAATGCCACAGGGATCAGCAATAAAAATATCATCTCCAAAAGATTACTAAATGGTGTAGGGTTTTCGAAGGGATGAGCGGAGTTGGCATTCATGAACCCACCACCGTTAGTCCCAATCATTTTAATCGCTTCCTGTGAGGCTACTGGCCCCATAGCTAAGCTCTGGTTTGCTCCTTGAAGGGTAGGCACTGTAAGATAGGGAGAGAAGTTTTGAATCACGCCTTGGGAAACCAGCAGCATAGCCCCCACCACGGCCATAGGCAAAAGTACCCAAAGTGTAGAACGAGTTAGATCGGACCAGAAGTTACCAATTAATTTAGCTTCGTGACGGCTAAAGCCTCGAATTAGAGCCACCACAACAGCTATGCCTGCTGCAGCTGAGAGAAAGTTATGGACCGTTAAGCCGGCCATTTGGCTCAGGTAACTCATGGTAGATTCACCTGCATAGGCCTGCCAGTTGGTGTTCGTATTAAAACTAACAGCTGTATTCCAAGCTAGATCCCAGTTTAATCCTCCGAATCCTTGGGGGTTAAGAGGCAAGTGCCCTTGAACCAGGAGAAGTAGGAAGAGCGAAACTATGCCAAAAAAAGTAAAAGCCAAAAGGGATAGAGCATATTCCCACCAGTTCATTTCTTTATTGCCGTCAATACCACAGATGCGGTAAATAAGCCTTTCCAACGGTCCCATAACCCTGTCCATAAAGGTCTTCTCACCCTGGTATACCTTGGCCATATACCGGCCAAGCGGAATGGCCAAAACTATGAGTGCAACAAAGTAAACTAACAGTTGAATAAAATCGTTACTCGTCATTACAATTCCTCCGCTTTCATTAGGGTATAACCAAGATAAACCAAAAGGACGATGGCCACGATGCCACCTAAGATCATATCAGGCATTTTATCTTCCCCCTTAGTTAATTTATTGGTACAAAAAGTTTATTTACTTTTCGGATCGTGAAAGAAAACTTTTATTAACTGTACTTTGTCGGGCAAATCAAATCCTCGTAGCTCCATTTCTTTGTTGGCCTTAGGGGAAGTCAGTTGATAAACATCTTCCAGATGCGCTATCAGTTTATCGATGAGCATTTCCTTACCGGTAGCAATCCTAATCCTTTCTATGATCACGCAAATGACAAGTAATGAAACACCTAAGATAACTCCCTCAAATAGGCAGTTCAGCATGATGCTGATTATCCTCCTTTGTCTTCTCATCTGTTGGATTAATCAACAAAAACCACCATTTTCTGTTGTGCATAGTTTCCCCCTCCAGAGACTTGTTACTCTAAATGCACCCTCATTATAGATCTGTTGCCAATTAAAACAGTGTAAAATAAGAAGCGAAAAGCATAAAGATAAAGTAAAGAATTCTTCGTACAAGAACCTGACTAACTGACGAAAGGGGCTGTCTCTGCATAGAAATCACATTTCTACGCAGAGACAGCCCCTTACATTTACCAAAGAGTATGGGACGAAACTGCTTGCCTCCCCCGACAGTGACGGCATCCAAATTCGTCACTGGTGACGAATTTGACCCTACACCCAGGCGCTCATCCTTCTTGGGATCCCGGAAGAGGACCGGGATGCGTTCAATATACAAGATCTATCTTGACCGACACAAAGCCTAGCACTAATTATCTTTTGTTCATCCTCATTCAAACAATTATTTATGGCATTGATTATCTCATTTCTACTATACATAGCTACCCCTATACTTTCACAAAACAGGTTGGTGAAGCAATCACAAAAAGATGTCCTTGAATTATAACAAAGACCATACCTTAATTGTTTTTCAACCTTTCAAGAATCTCCCGAATATTTCCATCAATCCTATTGAGTTTCCGCACATGCCATACTACGAAACCGATTAATACAACTGGGATCACAATGAAAGGTATGAGTACGCCAATAATAGATGCAGTTGCAGGGGTAATAAACGCTGGAAAAAGAACCATTTCTGTACCTCCTTATAAATTTTCCTTAAATGATTAGATCATCTTGTTAATCTCTATATAAAATTACGCAGACGCTTCTATAA
>DATMYU010000359.1:0-3639 GCA_035560775.1 Desulfosporosinus sp. | reverse complement strand
CATGTATCCAGAGTATTATAAGGGCCTCCATGGGAATGAGTATAAAATTACGGATGTCATGAGCTGAATAAAAGGACCGAGGCGCAGCCGAGGTTTTTCTTATACCTATACAGAAAGTATAAGTTTTGGGCAGTATAATTCGGGTGGTATAAGCGCAACTAGGCGGCCGCCTACGCCTGCGGCTGACAGAATGACTAATACGTGCGAAGACAGTGTCTTCGGGCGCCAGCCAAGTTTTCTTTAGTTGGCTTTATTTTTTCTTGGGTCTTTTCTTACTTCCTGTGACAAGTTCTACACGAAATCCTTTCCGGCTCTGTCGAACTGTAGCAGCCATAAATCCAAAAAACATCGACGACCATATTCCGCCGGTCACCATGATTCCCAGCAGAATCCGCCAAGTTGTAGGCCACAATAAGGGTCGGCTCAAGAGATAGAGTCCATAAATTATGCCTGACAGAAACCCTCCTTCGAAGGTTATGGGCGGAAGTTTCTGAAGAATGGAGAGAAGCTCGCTGGGCTGAAAAAGGTAGATCATACCTACGGCTAATAAGAGTATGAAAAATAAGTTAATGAGATACATAAGCATGGAAGCACTGGGAGAAATGCGTTGTTGTGGAGCGTCAGGATTAAAGCGGCAGTTATTAATGGAATAAAAGAGTCCGATCGCGCTTGATCCTAGGGAGAGGAGCACTGCTCCCAACCCCAGAGCTAAGGCGAGGGTTGTGGAAACGCCGATTAGTAAAGCAGTGCCCACTAACAAGGCTTCCATCAACACCAAAGTTGGAAGAATAGCTGCCAGCAGCTTACCCCACACCACTGGCCATCCAGCAAGGGGGACACTATTTAGGAGCCAGTCGGATTCGCCCTCCCGGCCGAACGATTGCAAAGCCATATTGCCACTGAACATAACGGTGTACATCACTAAAACGGTTATTAGAGAAACGTGGCTAGATTTTACCTGGGAAAATAAGAATTGGGCCACAAAGAAAATCATGATAATCAAGGGGGTTAAATAGCCAAACCATTCCCGAGTGTCACGTTTCAAAGAGAGCAAATCTTTCTTAGCCACGGCCCACATACCCAACCAGGGAGAGGCGGTACCTGTGACGTCTTCATGAAATATTGAATCAATAGTATTCTCCGGCTGGCGATACTTTTCCACTTTGACTAGGGTAGTTCGTTTTTTACGACGCCTACCGCTTTCACCTTGGCTTAGCGAAATGAAACCTCGGCGGAATCCTCGCTCTAAAAGAGTGAAAGCAACTAGAAAAAGGAACGCGCCCACCATGAGAAGGAGTAGGCTCCACCCCAGTCCTATGAGGAAGTTTCCGGAGATTCCCCTAACTAAAGCTTGCGAACCCCATCCCCAGGGGAAGAAGTTCATCACGTTAAGTAGTTGTTCTTGTCCTGCCAGCCAACTAGTAAGGCTAAACTCTTCTTTGTTGTTGATCAGAAAATTGGGAATCTGAAAGGCTAGGGCAATCAAAATGCCAGCTAAAGCGCCGATAAAGCCGACCGCTTCCTTGCTCCGATGTGGTGGTACAATGCGCATCACCAGTAGATTAATGAGTTCAGCGATAGCAGTCCCTATTATCCATAGCCCAAGACCCACTAAGAAAACCAGGATGTAAAAGGATGCTTCCGCATGAAAGAGCAGCCCGTAAAAAACGCCTGGTAAAAAGGCAAACAAAATGGCTGTAAATAGGTTACTGCCGATAACCGCCAGAGATTTTACAGCAAAAACAACCTTAAGGGGAACTGGTGTCATGAAAAGAAGCTCTAAATCATCGGACATATAAAGAGTAGCAAAGGCTGCAGTAATGCCAAAAAAGATTTGACTGGTTAATCCAACCATAAATAACAGGGAGAGAAATCCCTGGACAGTTTGAGGGGGCATTGTTTTCAGTGAGCCATAGGCCAAAAAGCCAAGGGAAACTAGGATGGCGAGTAAGCCAATCAAAACGACAATCATGCCGACTAATGTGCCCACCGAACGGTGTCTCAGCTTATTCCAGGCCACTCGCATTTGGGTCTTCAACAACAACGTAAAATCTTGTACAAATGATTGTTCTGGCGGTGGGACTGACAGAGGAGGCGGTAATAGCATTTTCACGGGTCTATCCCTCCCCAAGACTATTGATTAATTCTGCATTTTCATGACCACCAGTCAGTTCCAAGAAGATATCTTCTAAGCTTTCCCCACTATGCCCAACTTTTTGGCGCAGTTCCTCAGGGCTTCCCTGAGCAATTAGCAGACCGTCTTTCAGAATAGCCACACGATGGCACATTCTTTCAGCAATCTCCAGAATGTGAGTCGAGATAAATATTGCGGCTCCTTGTCGAGCCATCTCCTGTAACACATCTTTTAACAGGCGGGCACTGGCAGGGTCAAGGCCAACAGTAGGCTCATCGAGAAGGATGACCTTAGGCTGGTGGATGAGGGCTGCCGCTAACACCACCTTCTGCCGCATACCGTGGGAATAGCTCTCTAGTAACTCATCAAGCCGCTCCTCAAGTCCAAACATACTGAGAAGCTGTTCTGCCCGTTCCTTTATGATATCCTTCGGTACCCGATAAAGGGCAGCCACAAGATGTAAAAATTCTCGTGCAGTAAGCTTACCGTATAATTTAGGTTGATCAGGTACATAGGCCATTAGGGCCTTGGCTTGAGTGGGGTGTTTGCTAATATCGTAGCCGCAGATGAAAGCCTCTCCTTCACTGGGATCCAGCAGGCCGGTTAATATTCTAATGGTGGTTGTTTTACCAGCACCATTGGGACCAAGGAAACCAAATATTTCTCCGCTTTTAACTTCTAGGTTAAGACCTTTGACCACCGAAACAGGCCCATACCGTTTTGTCAATTGATGGGTCTTAATTAAGACATGTTCCATGAATATTCCCCCCTTTTCACAGTCTACCCAATATTCTCGGGAATGACAAGTAATGTAAACTTAATAATTACAATAGCCCCCAATAGTCTGCTGAGACTATTGGGGGCTATTGTAATTATAGATGTGATAAATTCCAAGGTAGATCCCTAGGCACAATACTCTTCATTCCAGGTAACAACGGTATTTTTCGATACTTTGGCTCTATACAATGCTTTGTCAGCTAGGTCAACGAAGAGGTCTGACGGATTTAACTCAGTGGTGGTGGTTGTTTTCTGCATAATTTTGCTTAAGTCTGTGTAGGATACTACACCGGAGCTGAAAGTAATTTGACTTGAGTTTATCTCAGGACCAAAATCATAAGATTCAATGATTGTTCTAATTCGTTCCAGCAATGCATATGCCCCTAGCACATCAGTGCCTGGCATTATGACTGCAAACTCCTCACCACCCCACCTAACTACCGAGTCTTTTTCCCGTATATTTTGATCCAAGATACCAGCCAGTTTCTTTAGAACAGCATCTCCTGCTACGTGGCCATAGGTATCGTTGATTCGTTTAAAGTTGTCTAGGTCCAGCATCGCTATACATAAGTCGTTGCTTGGTATTTGGGACATTTCAAGTTTGAGACTGAGATAAAACATTCCTTTGTTTCCTAGTCCTGTGAGGGTGTCCCTATATACATTAAGGCATAATCTTCGAATTATTAACCCTAAAAGAAATCCGTTAACAACAAGGAGGACAATTAAGA
>DATMYU010000358.1:0-2849 GCA_035560775.1 Desulfosporosinus sp. | reverse complement strand
GTATAATATTACATGAATTGGTGAATCTGATATCGCAAATAGTCTGATAAAAGTGGCCGAGGATCTAATTCCTCAACCACTTTTATCGTTTTTGGAAGCTGGATGATCATGGATATTTGTCCAGCGTTGCCGCTGGCCTTTGTAGGTTTTATAATGGAGTTTACGGGTAAGGTATCGCTATGGGGTCTAAAGAGTATTTTCAAAAACCATCTGAGTGGCCCTAAGGTACGAGAATTCCCACAATCGAGGAGGATGAACATGCGCCGGATATTAGTTGCGGATGACGAAGCCAATATGCGCTGGGTTCTAGAACGAGCCTTAACAAAAGCTGGGTACGAAGTAGAAACAGTAGAGGATGGGCAGCTCGCCTTAGATCGCGCTCTGGTGGAGCGCCCGGATCTTGTCCTGGTTGATTTGAGAATGCCGAAGCTAGACGGGTTAAGTGTCTTACGCACGTTGAAAGAACATTATCCAGATTTACTGATTGTCATGATGACTGCACACGGAAGCACTTCCACAGCGGTTGAAGCCATGAAGGCTGGGGCCCATGATTATTTGATGAAACCTTTTGATATAGAGGAACTGCTGATCACGGTGGCTAAGGCCTTAGAAGTAGAAAGCCTTCGTGAACAGGTGGATTATTTAAAGGGAGAGGTCCAACGTGTTGGTTGGCAACTGGTAGGAAACAGTGATGCGCTGCAAGCGGTTAAACACTTGGTAGAGCGAGTTGCTCTAACGCCAGTCACTGTCCTTATTCAAGGAGAGTCGGGTACGGGAAAAGAATTGGTAGCTCATGCCATTCATACCTTAAGCCCGCGTGTTGACGGGCCTTTTATTCGGGTTAATTGTGCCGCATTGACGGAGACGCTTCTAGAAAGCGAACTGTTTGGACACGAGAAAGGTGCTTTTACAGGGGCACATATTCGCAAAACAGGGCGGTTCGAATTAGCAGATGGTGGGACGCTTTTTCTTGATGAGATCGGTGAGTTGTCGTTTAATGTCCAAGCTAAACTGTTGCGGGTACTTCAGGAGCGGACGTTTGAGCGAGTTGGCGGAGAAAAAACCATTAAGGTTGACGCCCGGATTATTGCGGCGACGAATCGAGATTTACTTAAAGAGACGCAGGAAGGACGTTTTCGGGAGGATCTTTACTACCGACTCAGTGTCTTCCCAATTTCCGTTCCTCCCTTACGAGAACATCGGGAGGATATTCCTTTCCTCGTCGAACATTTCTTGGAAAAGATCAAGACTTATGGGGGAAGTAAGATACTTGGCCCGGGAGTCCTTAATCCCCTCATAGACTATGGTTGGCCGGGAAATGTGCGTGAACTGGAAAACGTCGTGGAACGTATGGTCATTATTTCTCAAGGGGCAGTGATCGGTGTGGATGCGTTGCCCATCTTCAACACCCCTTGCAAAGAAAAAAAGAATCTCGGACCCCTTATCTTACCTCAGGAGGGGATTTCCCTCGACGACATTGAGAAATCTTTTCTCCAGCAGGCCATGGAACAAACGGGAGGAAACCAAAGCCAGGCCGCGAAACGACTAGGGCTCACCCGGCACGCCTTTTTATATCGTCTAGAAAAATATGGAATAGATCCACACTGGGGCGTTTAGGAGGAGAATCTTTTGCCAAATTATGTACCCTCTGCGCCAAATCGTGCCCGGACTCTCTTTGACCTTATCGTGATTGGGCTTGTTGTGGCGATTTTGACGGCTATTCACTACACGAATTACCATTATGAAATGAATTACCACATTCTACTGCAATTTGCATACTATCTGCCAGTGATTTATGCGGCAATGCGTTTTGGTCCATTAGGAGGGATCCTATCTGGTTTGCTCATTACGCTCCTCATCTTGCCATTTATGATGAATTTCCATACGATGATGCCGATGACCTCTGCCGCTATGTATACACAGTGGGTGGAAGTCGGCTTGATTAACGTCATTGGCTGGTTAACAGGATTCTTGATCGAACAGGAACGGAAGGCGTCACGCAACTACCAATTCGCTCTGACGGTTCAAAAGGAATTGGTAGAGAAGTTAAAGCAAGAAGGTCAGGAACGTGAACGCTTAGAGGAGGAGATCCGACAAACGGAGCGCTTAACAGCGCTAGGGCATATGAGTGCCGGTTTGGCCCATGAAATACGCAATCCCCTGGGGATAATGAAAGTAAGCATCCAACTCCTGGTACAGGAAAAAAACAATGATGGAGTCGTTTTAGAGTACTGCCGGGTGCTTCTGGAAGAGTGTGAACGGTTAAATCGCTTGGTGAGCGAGTTTCTGAATTTTGCCCGTCCTAGGGAATCAGTGCGTGGGCGGGTTGCGTTAGACAAACTCTTGGACGAAGGAGTTGCCTTGATTCAGCCGGCTCTGCGACAACATCATATTGAGTTAGAACAGGCGCGAAGCCAGCTGGATGAGCAAGATGTTGAGGCAGACCAAGATCAGATGAAGCAAGTTATCCTAAATATTTTACTTAATGCTATCGATGCCCAGGGGGAGGGCGGTGTGATTCGTCTAGAGGGGGTTCGAAAGGATGGCTTTGTAGGCTTCGCCGTTTGTGACGAGGGACCCGGAATTCCGACGGACGCCATGCCCTACATTTATGACCCGTTTTTTACGACGAAGGAAAAAGGGACTGGATTAGGGTTATCCGTTGTGCACCGCATCCTTGATCAGCATGGGGGGAAGATTACTACTGTGAATCGGAGGGAGCGAGGGGTTCGGGTGGAGATATTGTTGCCCTGCAATGACTAAAAGGCGCACAAGGACAATAGAGAAACTAATAAGCCGACTTTTCCAACACTAAGGAAAAGTCGGCTTATTAGTTTTAACTATGCTTT
>DATMYU010000357.1:0-10434 GCA_035560775.1 Desulfosporosinus sp. | reverse complement strand
AAGTATACCCATAATTTGCGGATTAGCTACAGAAAACCTTTACATAAAATTCCTCAACTAGATAAAAATTACTATAAACTACAAAAAAGGGGTTGACTTTAATTGGAACGATTGGTATCATAAGTCTGTAGTATCCTGTCGAATACTGTTGTAAAAGGAGTGAGCAAATATGATGAAATCCACTGGAATTGTGAGAAAAGTAGATGAACTTGGTCGTATTGTTTTACCAATCGAACTTCGCCGTACTTTAGGTATTGACGAAAAAGATGCACTGGAAATTTATGTGGATCAAGAAAAGATCATTCTCAAAAAGTATGAGCCTGCTTGTGTATTTTGTGGTAATGCAAGCGATAATCAACTGTTCCACGGCAAAAACGTTTGTCGTGAATGTGCCATTGCCATGGGAGAAACCGTAGCTAACAACGTGGAATCAGAGTCAAAAGCCGTTTAATTTCTGAAGCTGTTTACATAGCCGAAATCTAATAACTGACAAATCAATCTCTGCCAATAAACTATTGAAGGCCTTCAAGGCCTTCTTTTTCTTTACACTTGTCAGACCCCCATGCCGCTTAAGCGGCATCACTGATGAATGAAAATGAGTCATTTTCAGAGCAGAAAGAGTATAACTGATAGTTATATACTTTCTAAAAGGTCCCTTCTCGCCGTCACGACGCGTTGCCATCCTTGGCTACAGGGACGCTCTTGCCATCCATGGCCAGTGCTTAGCTATCCCAAGTTTTCTTTATCGTCCCTCTTCGTCCAGAAGTGCCTGATAAACCTCTGGCTTTCTTACTCCGTAACGCTTCGCTACTTCTTTCATGGCATCTTTCTTACTCAATCCTCGGCTTATTCCTTCTTTAACTTCTTGACGCCATTCATCCGGTCCTCCTACCGGTTTAACGGGAACATAGGGTGCGATAACGATACAACACTCCCCACGAGGAGCGGTTTGCTCGAAGGCCTCTTTTAGCTCCAATACGGTTCCTCGGTGCACCTCTTGATGCAATTTTGTTAACTCGCGCACTACAGCAGCCGAACGTTCTCCAAAGCACTCAGACATCCCTCGTAGTGTTGCCACCAAACGATGTGGGGCCTCATAAAAAATTTGTGTCTGGGGGAGATGCACTAGTTGTTCCAGATTTCTTTTCCGTTCTCCTGTAGTAGAAGGTAAAAAACCGTGAAAAGCAAAATGCTCCGTCGGCATTCCCGATAAGACCAAAGCCGTAAGTGCTGCATTAGGTCCGGGCAAAACATCGACAGGAATATTCTCCGCATAACAAAGACGTATAACTTCACATCCTGGATCAGAAATCCCTGGTAATCCTGCGTCGGAAATGAGCGCAACCGTTTGGCCTTCTTTAAGTTTCTCCACCAATTCTAGGGACTTCTTTTTTTCGTTATGCGCGTGATAACTGGTCATATGTGTCGTAATCTGGTAATGTTGCATAAGCCTTCGAGAATGCCTCGTATCCTCAGCAGCAATCAAATCGACTTCCCGCAACGTATCCAGAACTCGCACTGTGATATCTCCTAAATTCCCAATCGGTGTCGCACATACATACAACGTACCTTTAGCTAACATACCTTCGACTCCTCGCCTGGTTTAGCTAAGTGCCAGAAGAAGTCCTGCCACTTCTATAAGTGTTCGCTTCTCGCCGTCACGGCGCCTTACCATCCTTGGTGGCGCACTAACCTCGAACGTTGTTGTTCGAGTCTTGGCTACAGCGACACTAGGTCGGCCATGACCGTCGCGAGCTTTATTATTATACTTTCTATTCTCAGTGGTGGAGGACAGAGACCCCTACTGAATCATCGAGGATAAGTGGGTTCGTTTAATCTTTTCTCAAAAAGCCCATACAAAACAGACAATCTCCTTCTAACGGTTGCCCAAAATGCAGGTGGCAGACATGGAAGCCCTCTTGATACAGACGCTCTAGATTATCATGGGCGACGCCTTGAATGTGTTCAGCATTGGCTATAACGCGTTCTGTCTCCTTTTCAGGAAGAGTCCATTCCCGCTTTAATCTTATATTTTCTTCCTCCAAAGCTTGAACGTAAGGTTTTAAACGATTAACCTCTTCAAGAAGGGAACGCAATTTTTCTTCTACTTCTGTAAGGGCCTGGGTCAATTGACTCATACTCTCTCACTCTTTCCTTTGGGCTTTTCCCCTTTCCTACTGCATCGCATTTTACAGTTGACGTTAGATGATAAGGCACTGTCTGCTTGAGAGTTTGCTTCATCTGGAGCCTCGGCCAACTTTTCTCCTACTTGAGCGTTGTGACGTGCACAATGCTCTTTTTCTTCAGATTTATAACAACCATTTTCATATTTGAGACAACACATCAGCCGGCCACAAATTCCGGAAATTTTGGTTGGATTAAGAGAGAGCTTTTGATCTTTAGCCATTCGAATCGAAACCGGCTCAAAGTCCCCTAGAAAGGAAGAACAACATAGAATCCGTCCGCAAGAACCAACTCCTCCGAGCATTTTAGCTTCGTCGCGCACCCCAATTTGACGCAACTCTATGCGCGTCCTAAACAAGGCTGCTAAATCCTTGACCAATTCCCTGAAGTCAACTCGTCCCTCCGCCGTGAAAGAAAAAATGATCTTATTTCCGTCAAAGGTATATTCAACATCGACTAATTTCATCGGCAACTGATGTTCTGCAATCTTTTTCAGACAAATTTGGAAAGCGTCTTTTTCCTTTGTCCTATTATATTCGACGAACTGCTCATCCTCAACAGTTGCTTTACGCATGACCTGTTTCAACGGTAGAATCACTTCCTCGTCAGCAACTTGGCGAGGGGGGATGACCAATTCCCCAAATTCGATACCCCTTGCTGTTTCAACAATCACCTTATCAGATGCAGCAAGTTTAAGGTCTCCCGGAGAGAAATAATATATTTTTCCGGCATGTTTAAAGCGGACACCTACAACCTCAATCACAGAGAGCCCCTCCTTGTTGGAATAATTCTAAAGCTAATACTTCAATCACAAGTCTCGGATTTACCTGTTGTCGCAACACATCAGTCGCTTTTCCGATCGCCAAAAGTTCAAACGGTCGAATAGTACCTTTTTGAATCCCTTCTTGCATCTGTACTGCCATGACTTGCAAATAAAGATTTGCGTGATTTTTATCGATCGGGAAAAGAGGAAAGAGTTTAAGGAAATCTCTTTCTTCTACCGCAGTCCAGAACTTTTCGATCCATTCTTGCAGCAACGGCACACCGTGCTCCAGAATAGCAGTCGCTAAATTCTGGTTTTTCCCACTTAAACGAAAGGCCCGAGTTGCTTCTTGCTGATCCACCTCGCCCAATCCCGTTAGCCAAGTATCCTCGGAAAGACTGGGGAAATAAACAAGCTGCGCACGACTCTGAATCGTGGGTAAAAACCTTTCCGCATTTTCCGCACTTAAAATAATAACGGTCCGCTCAGGCGGTTCTTCAATGACCTTCAATAGCGCATTAGCTGCCGGTAAAGTCACCTCATCAGCATGCTCAATTATTGAAACTTTATAGATTCCCTCGTAATGCTTAAGGTATAGCTTTTGTTGCCAGGCGAGGACCTGCTCGATCCCGATGGTCGTTTTAAACGGTTTCAACCATAAAACATCTGGATGGTTTAAGCTGAGAATCTTACGGCAAGCTGAACAACTTTGGCACGGCCCCTCCGGAGTAGGCTGAGTACAGTTTAAAATCTGAGCTAAGCGAAGAGCCACCTCCCTCTGATGCAGTGCACTTCCTCCATGAAACAGTAAGAGATGTGCCAATCGGTTTTCACGTGCCGCCTTCTCCAAAAGTACTATCTGTTGATTCATATCATCACACCTTAATAAACTGTTCAACATCTAGCACAAATACCGTCGCTCCACCGACGGGGACTTCTATGGGGAAAGGGATATAGGCATCCATCGGCCCCATAATAGGCTGAACCTGTGTCAGCATCTCTTCGCGTTGGTGACAGGTCTCGCGGATCACTGACAGAAGACCTTCCAAACCTTGCTCTTCAACCCCAAAGAGCAACGTCGTATTTCCCGAACGCAGAAACCCCCCCGAACTTGCCAAACGCGTGGCACGGAATCCTTCTCGTGTCACAGATTGTAGAAGTTTAGCGACATCCTTGTCCTGAATAATCGCGATTACCATCTTCATCCCTTATCCCTCCTCGACAATCCAAATTGTTTGACTTGCGAAACCATCCCACCCTTGCCAACGTCCCTCTCCAGCTGTGAGCAGCGTACCTAGAACTTCGTAAGTCATTTGTTCGCCCATTACAACGAGCGGAATTCCAGGTGGATAAGGGGAGATTGTTTCTCCGACAATATGACCTAAACTTTCCTTAAGAGGGATTTGGCGTTTATGGGCAAAAAAAGCATCCCTTGGAGTAAGCACTAAATGAGGCAAAGGAGGAATTCTAAGCCGATCGTTTCTCACTCGCTTTTTTGATTCAGCAAAGCCAAGCGAATGAGCAAAACTTGCTAAACTTTCTAACCCCTTAGTGAGCCTTCGAATATCCTCTGGCGTGTTCCCAATCCCTAACATAAAGAGAATGTTTTCCTCATCCCATAACTCCGGTTCGATGTTAAAACCTTCTCGAAGATACTCCACACAGCGAGGGGCAGAAACGCCCAACGGCAAGGTATTGATTAGGATCTTCGACCAATCTATCGTGTGAATGCCATACGTTCCAACATCCTTTTGCGAGAGAATACGATAGTGCATCCCCACTTTCCGATGTAGCTCTTCGACTTCTTCTTGCAGACACTCCCAACGCCTAAAGTCTAAAGCGAATTCTCCAGCCCTCTCTAAGGAGGCCAGAAGTAAATAACTCGGACTTGAAGATTGCAAAAGTTCCAGACTTTGCCTTAAACGGGTGCGAGAGACTCTAAGCCCTTGAACATGCAACATGGCAGACTGAGTCAAAGCACTTAATGTTTTATGAGAACTATGTAAGACAAGGTCTGCGCCAAGCTTTAAAGCACTCGGAGGAAATAGTGGGCCAAGATAATGTGAACCATGTGCTTGATCAACAAGAATTGGTGTATTAAATCCTAAACACGTTCGTTCATCTATTAATCTATGCAATTCAAAGGCTGTCCCATAATAACTGGGATAAGTGACATGGCAGGCAGAGACCGCTTGCCACGGAATCTGTTGCTTCGCCACATCAAATCCCAAGGCTAGGTTAAAATCAGGATGAATTGTAGGCATTACGTATTCCGGCTTCAATCCACTTAAGACCAAAGCCGACATAACGGAACGATGAGAACGTCTCTCCACAACAACACGTTTAGAAGAAGCGTCTTCCAAAGCGAGAAACATCGCTTGATTTCCAACCGTTCCTCCGTTGATAAGGAAAAATGTTTCCTCTGCTCCGAAAATCTCAGCCGCCCGTTTTTGTGCCTCAGCAATAATCCCTTGCGGTGAATGAAACATATCAAGTCCCGGAAGCTCCGTTAAGTCAAAACCGGGAAAGTCTGAGCCATTAAAAAACTCCTGTCTTCCTTTATGGCCAGGAGTGTGGAAAGAGCAAAATCCTTGTTTTAGATAATGGCTCAATCCGTCTCCAAGATCACCCACCGATGATGAACCCCCATTCACCTGACTAGTTCATGTAAAAATACAGTTGACACATGGCGTTCCTTATAGTTTAACATAAATTAGGGAATTTTTCATCTACAAGGCTAGCCCAAAATTCGGCCAGCATACCAAAGTATTGTAGAGGCGCGATGCATAAGTGCCCTTACAGAAGTATTTCTTTTATTAAAAAAATAAATTCTTGATATTCTGGAGAGCCTTGCTCCGCCGTGAACAGCTCTAGCTGACAATCCGAGCAAAAAAACATTCCCTCGACCCGGAAACCATCATATAGTCCATTTTTCGGAACCTGAGCGCAACGATAACACACCGGGAGAACTTTCCCCTCGTTAGTAACTGTTTCATTCCCTTTAACTTTTTCATGGCTTTCTTCAGGTATTTGTGGATGCGTATGGATATTCTTAATCATTGTTAAATTCCCCCTATTTACTTCTCCCCCTATTCTTGCCCCTCCCCAGTTTAATTAGTCGTTGCGCTGCTACTTGACATCCCCGAATTATGAATTGTGACTTGTACATCCAGAGAAACTGGGAAATCGACAATTTTCTGCTCCCATTGATCCTTTATTGTTTTCCAATAGGCAGAATCTTTCTGTTCGATGTGCCGTCCAATTCCCAAAAAATCAAGGCCCAACATTTTTTCCTTCTGAAGTGCAAGTTGACATTCTTTCTCGATCGCCTTAGCAAACTTCTTTTCAGTTGCTTTCATAAGATTCAACCACTCCTGTTCTGAAAGCTGTTCCTTCAATCCCAAAACTTCATCGACTGCAATGCTAGTTCTGATCTGATATTCTAGCCCGATTGTTCCATCGTTATCGCTTACTTTATATTTTGTGGTAGATTTCATAACTTGACCAGCAAAGTTCAGTTTGCCCTCATCAATACCTACCGTGTTGATTAAGCGCCCTTTAACTTGGTTCTCTAGCCACATATACCCCTTGGTTTCCTCGTCCGTCAAAGAATCAACGAAGCGGTCCTTTCGAAAAACGCCCGCTCCCTGTATCTGTATCTCCTGTGTCTCATCCCCCTCAACCTTGTATCTGACGCCTCCCTCCCCCTGCTGAATAGTCTCAATCATTGGAAGAATGGGCGCCGTACTTTTACTTCCCAAAATAGTAAAATAATGCCCTAAACGAACTATTGGGGTACTCGATACTTCACTTCCTCTTTCCACCATATTCATAATTGCCATAGCAGGCAATTGCTCAGAGCGCAATTTTACATTTAATATATCACGCGCCTTCCCTTTGACTAAAACCAAATACATCGTACGACGAAATTCAGAAAAGCGTTGCCCAAAATCCAATATCTCATTAAAACCAGCTTTTGCTAAATCTTCGCCAATAACAATCACCTCTAGTGACCCCATAAAAGGCGTTCGATAAAAGATCTTAGAAATCTTCTCAAAGGCTTCTCTTCCGCTTGAAGCCTCTACACTAATCGTCCGTTCTTGAATATCTGCACCAGTTTCCCCACCTTTAGCAGGTATTGAAAATTGTTCTGTAATCAGATAAGTCCCTGGTTTCTGCCCGAGATCAAATCCTATCCCGATTAGAGGGGCTAAATCCTCAACTTCCCGCTTTCCCCAACATCCATTTAGAAACAAAATGCAGGCGATCAAGACCACTGCCAATCCCATGTTGCGTTGCCTAATACATTTCATTAAACACCCGCTCCCTTCTTCCAGCGCGCAAATCCCCAGAGGGTCAGTATCCAAATGGAGGCAAAAGGTAAAATCAGATAGTTATCGACAAGTTCAATTTCCTTAATTAAAGAAGGTCCTGTCTTAAACTTGAAAGCAATTCCTAAGAAGATGATACCCACAGCGAGGTACCACTTTAATCCCTTCAAGCTAAAGACAGTTTCCAAGCCCCAAATCGCAGTGAAAAAAAAGGCGCTGACCTTTATAACCAAAGCCCCAAGCCAAACACCCATAAATAAGGATTCAATTCCACTAACCGTCCGACTAACTTCCACCATTTTTCCTAATACAAGTAAACCGTAGACCAGACGAATGCTCTCAGTTGGTCCAAAAACAAGAATTTGTATTAGGGCAACCAAGGTATTAAGAATTCCCACCAAAAAAACCGCTCGCCAAACCCCATTCTTCAATTGGCCAAGCTCTTGCTTACCAATGGGCAGAAAAGTAAGGAGTCCAGCTAAGAAAAGAATATATTCCATCGGAAATGGCATTACTTTAAGCGTCCCGAAAAAAAGCGGTTTTAATCCCTCACTCAAAATAGGCATAAGTTCTCCTTGTTCGATCCGCGGAATAGCAAGAGTCACATTCAGAACCAATGCAATCACAATCACAGGGAAAACCACTTCAGAAAAGCGCGCAAACACTTCGATACCAGACCTTACGATGTAGAAAACAAGTAACATTCCTCCCAAGTAGAACACCGAGATAGGGGTTAAGGGCATAATCGAAGCCTGATAAATATTTCCTGCTTGCCCTAGCAACAATCCCCCGAAATAAACTGTAATGAAAATATATAAGACCCCAATGATTTTCCCTATCCATTTTCCAAAGAGTATCTCGGAAATTCGCAATAGATTTTTATGCGGATACTGCTCCATAAGCGAGATCACCATTAAGCCGTATGGAACTCCTAAGGCAAATCCAGACATGACACTCATCCACCCATCCCGCCCTCCGAATCCGGTAACGATCGAGGCCACAGGGAGAAACGTTGTACCCATGAGCACTGCTGCCCCTAAAGTCATAAATTGATGCGGTGAAATTCTTTCCATCGTTACCCTTTCCCTTTCCCACCTGATCGGGGATCTTCAACGTCAATAAGTTGGGGGCGACGTTTTAACGCCCACCACGGTGCCCGAACAAAGGTATCTTGCAACAAGGCCCGAATGCGTAAAGGAGCAATCGGACTTAGGTAAGGTACTCCGAAGGAACGAAGGCTTAACAGATGAATTGCAATCACATAAAGTCCTACAGAGACCCCAAAGAAACCAAGAACACCCGCCGAAATCATAAGTGGGAATCGAATGAGACGAACTGCAATACTCAAATCGAAGGTTGGGATTGCATAGCTCGCTACAGCTGTCAAACCAATGATAATGACCATCAGTGGGCTGACCAGGCTGGCCTTCACTGCCGCATCACCGATGACAAGTGCCCCTACAATGCCAATCGTCTGCCCAATCGGTTTGGGTAAGCGAAGCCCCGCTTCCTGCAATATTTCTAAAACGACCGTCATTGTTAAGGCCTCTAAAAGGGCTGGAAAGGGCACTCCTTGCCGACCTGAAGATATACTCATCAGTAGATCTGTCGGAATAATTTCCTGATGAAACGTCGTTACTGCTATATATATGCTAGGAGCCAAGAGGGCTACAAATGCTCCTAAATATCGGACAAAACGAGAGAGGATTGCAACCATAGCCCGTTGGTAATAGTCCTCATTCACATTTAAAAATTGAGTTAATTCTACTGGCACTACAAGTACTATGGGGGTGCCGTCGACAATAATGCCCACTTTCCCTTCCAGAAGCTTTCCTGCCAGGACATCTGGACGTTCTGTAAAGGCGATTTGAGGAAAGGGCGAATAGGGATTATCCTCAATCATTTCCTCGATATAACCATTCCCTAGCATGCCATCCATCTTAATGCTGCCCAGCCTCCTAAAAACCTCAGCGACGATATCTGGACGTGCTATTTTATCAATATAGGTAACTACAAGATCAGTATTCGTCAGATCTCCGAGTTTTAAAGAGATGATCCGTAAGGAGGGGTGTTTGATCTTGCGCCGCAAAAGTGAGGTATTTGTTCGAAGCGTTTCCGAGAATCCCTCACGTGGCCCTTTGACGATCGACTCCGTAATCGGTTCAGCAACGCCGCGAGAAGGCCATCCTTTAGCACCGATAACAATAGCTTCTGTCAAGTTACCGAAGAAAATTACTGAATCGCCAGAAAGAATAGCATCAATAGCTTCTCTCATTTTGGCTATTTTTTTAATCTCTAGACCGGGGAGAAGACTCTGGACTGTTATATCCACAACATTTGCTAATGTCACTCGGGCTAGTTCTGGATGTCCAGCCAAATCCACCATAAGGGGTTTTAGAATAAACTGATCCAGTAGATTTTTGTCGACCAGCCCATCTACTGCCCCCAATATACAAGGAATACGTTCTTTCCCTTGGAGAAAAAACTCCCGGAACACAACGTCACTACTCTTTTCTAATATCTCCTTCACTGCAGTCCCAGATATAGGCTTATCTAAATCCTCATCAAAAGAATATGAAGGAGACTTCCGTATCTGCCGTTCTCCCTTCGGGCGAATGGTAAGGTCTTTGAGCATTCTCAACCAACTACGCACGTTTTCTCCCTCCTCACTAGCTTATTTTGTCCGACAACGATTCTATTATTCTCAAGTCTTCAGAACTCATCTCTACTCCACAAAATACAATCACCTACCCCCTGTCTTGAGCTGAAACTTTAAGTGGTGCCGTTGCTCCTTACCCTGCACCTCGGTCCTTTTATTGTTCACGGATATCAGAAATTTCATATTTGTAGGGGCACGATGCTTCGTGCCCTCGTGCCGGAACAAAGGGGCACGAAGCATTGTGCCCCTACAGGAACGATTGTATCCACCTTACAGGACCCAAAAACTTATACTTTCTGCCCTGAAAATAACCCATTTTTATTCATCAGTGGTACCGCTTAAGCGGCATGGGGGTCTAATACGTTAAGGAAAACTTGACTAGCGCCAAACCCTCAGGCGCCGGTGGCTGGCTTAGTTACACTTATGCTTCCAGAAAATTGCTTTCTGACTAGTACAAAAAAAAGGGATGCTTTAAGCATCTCCTGTCACCCTAAAAA
>DATMYU010000356.1:0-4485 GCA_035560775.1 Desulfosporosinus sp. | reverse complement strand
ATATAAATGAGTTTAAAGAGGTCGAAGCAGATGAACTGGAAAAATCAAGAGTAAAAAAAATGGTAAGGGAGAGCATTGCAAAATCCGGCAATTCAAAAGGAGTGAAAAGGAAAAAAAGTACGGCTATGGCGGCTGCAGCCGTAATTGTGATTATGGTGGCAGGTATCAGCGGCTTCGGATTGGCATTTCCCGCTTATGCGAAGGAAGTTCCTGTTGTAGGTGATATTTTTCGGTTTTTAGATGATGGGCGTACGGGAGTTTATGATTTATATACAGAAAGAGCCCTAGATATCGATATGGTAAAGGCGGATAACGGCATTGAGGTGACGCTGAATCAAGGCGTCTATGACGGAAGAACCTTATCGCTTACTTATACCATAAAAACCGAAAAAGATTTTGGCGAAAATCCCTACCTGAATAGCGCCATTGATGTTAATTTCACTGATGGAATCGCAGGGCGCGAGCAGCTCAAAAGGGTCAGCTCCGGTGTCTATGTGGGGCAGAGCAACTATACATTTTTCAGTAAAAAGGAAGACCGGGATTCTATTTCTTTCCGCTGGAGCGTTTCCGGTATGACGAATATGGATGAAGGATTAAAGAAAGAAGAAAATAAGACGACAGCCTGCAGGCTGAATTACAGCGTATCCTTAAATGCGCTGGATTATACAGTGGTGGACATTGATGAAAACCGGGATATGGCTCAGAATGTGGCGATCAGTCTAAAGCGCCTCTCTGCAACCCCGATCAATACAATTCTGTATTACAATGAGGAAGCTCCTAACAATCTGTCCAACTCAGTGCAGATGGATTGGGAAATCAAGGATGATTTAGGCAATGTATATGCGTATGAAGGGAATGGAGGACAGGGGAAAATCGGCGGAGAAACGATTAAAATGGAAAATGTCCTTACCTTTAACCGCCTTGATCCCAAGGCGAAAACCCTGTTTATCACGCCGACCTTGAAACTGGTTCATACCCAGGGTGGCGGCGTGGAAATCGATAATAACGGAAATGAAACAGCTCTTATATACGAAGGGTTGCCGGCAGGAACCGCTGCCGGAGAGTGGACAATGAAGCAGGTTATCGTAGACGTCAGCTCTGTGAAAAAATGAAAAGCTGAAACTGAGCCACCTTCGTAAGGTTAGCCACTGGTCTTTATTGCTAAATGCAATCCCTTTAGATAGTTTTCTGCCCACTCTGAGTCCAGAAAACTAACGCTGTATAACACAGTCAATGAGTATGAAGGTATCTTCTGCTTACAGTGGGAGATACTTCATACTTATTCTTTTTAATAGGTAAAGGATGGGGCTTCGCAGTTCAACAAGGTCCGCTGCTGCGAGCCTCATTCTTGTTCTGGCACATACAATAATGATTGCCATAATGACCATTGCAGCAAAGGAAATATTGCTCTTGTTAGTCGTTGAACAAATTAAGAGGATTATCACAAATCAATAGGGTGAATATTAACAAGGAATGTACTAAGAAATGGAGGTTTGATAAAATGAGCGACTTACAACAACAATATAATCAAGATACAACCGAGCAAGTTCCTTTTGGAGCCATCCAACACAACCTAACAGATATTTCACCTTCAGCTTCTGAAGTTGGTAACCTTTGGACTAGTTACATGGCAGAATGTATGTCTGTGTGTTTTCTCAAATATTATGTCGCTAAATCTAAGGACCCCGATATTCACGCTGTTTTGCAACGCGCACTTGATGTCTCAAGCCAACGGGTAAACACCATGGAGGAAATCTTTAATTCGATTCATCATCCCATACCTGAAGCTTACGGTGAAAGGGATGTCGATATCAATGCTAAACAGTTGTTTTCCGAGGCATTTACACTTAAATATGCTAGGCTTATGCACAAGTTTATCTTAATAAATTATAGTAAATCATTAACTGCATCGTCTCGTTCTGACATTCGTAGTTACTTTTCTGGAGCCCTAGTCACTTCTCAGGAGGTCCATCAAAAAGCAACGGAAGTATTATTAGCCAAAGGGTTATTGCAAAAAGCTCCCTCCATTGTGATTCCTGACAGGGTCGACTTTGTTCATAATACAGATTATCTGGGCAATATTTTGGGTCTTGGAAGTCAAAGACCTCTTAATGCCATGGAAATCGGTAATATTACCACAGTCATGGAGACTAAGCAGTTATTGAAAACCTTGAATTTAGGATATGCTCAAGTCGTAAAGTCTGAGGAGGTTAAGCGTTTTATATCCCAAGCAAAACAAACTGCTGATAAGCAACTAAAGGAACTGGGTTCTTATTTAGAGGATGAAGATTTACCTGAACCGATAATAACGTCCAATTTAGTGGCCGACTCTACAGAATCTCCACATAGTGATAAATTAATCGTCTCTCACGTCACCGTTGCTATAGCGACTATTGTTGCTGAATACGGACTTTCGGCACCATATACTGCCAGAAAAGATTTGGCCGCTACTTTCGCTAAGTTATCAGCTGGAGTTCTCGCTTTAGCAAAGGACGGAGCAGAATTAATGATTAAAAGCGGATGGTTAGAGAAGATTCCCCAAACAGCTAACCGTAAAGAGTTAATGAACTAAGTGAATATTGCAGATTAGGAACAGATTTACCCCTTCTTAAAGGTGCCATGTTAGGGATGTTTACATGGCAAGCCCTATACACTGTGGGCCAGAGAGTCGGAATTTACACAGCTAAGCCCCACTTATAAACCCTCAACAGAGGATGGACTCTGACATCAACAAGTTCAGTTAAGGAGCTGTTTGGAATTTTCTTGAAGAAGTTAATAGGCTGCATTGAGCGATTGACGCCAGACATAAAAGTAATAAGTAATAGGAGGCTTTCGCATGTTGATGCGAAAGCCTCCATTACTTTACGGTTGCCCTTCCCAGGGGGCTATAGTGAGTGAGCCAGAGTTCCTTTGCTCTTCCTTTTAAGGACGTCATTGACGGCTATTAAAGGGTCTACAAATTTTCTAGGAATAAACGGACGACATCGGCTCCACCAATTATAGTTCCTATTGAGCCACCTAAGTTGGATAAAGTAACTATCAGGAGAATCCGAGTCACCTTATTATTCCAAAAACCTTTAAGGCTAAAGACGTCCTCCGAAAGATTTTCAAAGTCTCTGACACTGGGTCGACGGAGATAGGCTTGTACAATGCCCGTGAACAATCCAACGGCAATAAGGGGATGTAAGGTGGTTATGGGGGCTGCAATAAAAGCAGTAATAATGGTAAGTGGATGTCCAAAAGCAAGCGCAGTTCCGAGCGCTGCAAAAGATCCGGTCCATAGTACCCAACTTATGGTTTGCTGGACTCCAGCTGTAGGATTGGCAATGAAGGTATAGACAATAACCGCAAGAATAAGGAGTGGGATTGACCAACCGATGATACTGAGAGCCTTAGATTTAGCAGGAAGCTGAGATAAACGAGCTAAATCATGCTCTTTTTTTATTTCCTCTTTAATACCCGGAATGTGTGCAGCGCCTAAGACCGCAACAACCTTAGGCCCTGGAGCCTCTTTGATTTTTTGGGATAAATACTGATCGCGCTCATCAATTAGAGGAATCTTTAATTTAGGAAAGTTTACAGTGAAGTCATTAAGTATGGAATTTAGCATATCTTGAGATTTCATTTTTTCCAGTTCCTCTTCTGAAATGTCCTCACTATCGAAAATGCTAATGAAAATCGCCATAAGAAGCTTAGCTTTTCCCCATAACCCAACACCATTCCAAATACGAGAAAAGGTTATTTGGATATTTCTATCAGCTAATACTAAGGCTGCACCGATCTCCTTAGCTGATTCCGCCCCCTGAATCATTTCTTGTCCAGCCTGGATACCAAATTGTTTGGCCATACGTTTTTGAAAGGAGGATATGACAAGGTTGATTAAAAGTAAAGTGGCTTTCTTTTCTTTGATAATCTTAAAAATATCTGTCTCTTTCCACTTATTGCCGTCAATAATCGTTTGATATCTTGGTTCATCTAATTCTATACAAACAGAGTCTGGCTTCTCGGATTCAATGACTTTCTTAACTAGTTCTGCGCTGTGTTTTGATACATGCGCAGTTCCAATAAGTATAAACTCCTTACCATCTAAATTTATTCTAGTAATGTGTTCATTTTCTTCAAACATAAATTACCTTCCTTAATATGAGTCTTAATTTTAATTCGCGTACTCATTTTTCCCTCACAAGTTTATTGTACTCTAACTTATCAGTGACACCAAATCGGTTGTGGACATAGCTATTGCTACGTTATCCAGAGCAATAATATAAACAGGCTTGGCACCTGAATTTAACTTATTACATGCAAAATTAGCTGAAGAACTTAAGGAATATCTGGACAGTCAAAGCGTTGAAGAACTGGCGGATTTAGTTGAAGTGATCTACGCGATATTGGACTATCGCAGATTATTTGTAATACCTGTATACCTGTTATAAAATCTAGCCAATGAATGCTAATGAAAGGAGTGACACTATGGAATTAATATAC
>DATMYU010000355.1:0-2122 GCA_035560775.1 Desulfosporosinus sp. | reverse complement strand
GTTTATAACCATGTTGTCCTATTAAAAGGGAAGGGGAATTTAACATTCATGGCTCAATTAGAGTATCGACTATTTGACGAGGAAAAAGGTTTTCCAGCGCTTTATCACTATGACTCAATCCCCAAAGATGAAATAGTGGTGCGCTTTCTTTGTGATTATTTGGTCAAAGATGGTATGGTCTATGAAAAAACATCAAATGCAATTGAAATGACCCTCTTTGTTATCTATGTGAAACTCGCTGATGATGAAACTCCGATTCCAATCAATCGCCAGTCGCAGGTCGGAATGGGTTTGATCGTCATGGAAATTAGAGAATACCGAGAGGGGACTCGAGAATATCCAATCATACAAAACTTGGAGTTGAGCACTTTAACGGGTATTGCCCTTATTGGGCAGTGCAACTATTTAATGATAGAGGGCGTGGAGTGGGAGCAAACGTCTTTAGAGTTGGATGAGGACCGGCAGACCTATGTTCTCTATGTGAAAAGAGCTAGTTAGCATAAAAGGAAGGGGTAAAAGGTGAATAAGAGTTCTAAGATGGTAAGTCTATTTCTTACGACAGCCTTGATTTTAGGGACCTCAGGCTGTGGGGCAGAAAAAAAAGTTACTTACGATAAAGAGGGCAATCCGATCGTACAACAGAACAGCAGTAGTCCGGGATTCTTTGGCGGTTTTTTTGGTCCGCTCGGGCCTTTTGGCTTTTTTAATGGGCGTTCATCAGGAGCTAGTGCTAGTGGTGCTGGTGTTACGCAGTCTCCAGGTGTTTCTGCCGGAGGACAGAGTGGTTCTACAAGCACATCCGGAGGGACTGGAATAACCAGCGGTTCACATGGCGGGATTGGCGGAGGTGGATCGAGTGTTAGTTGAGCCGTCCTATGAAGAAATGCGAGAACAGCTTTACGGTCCGCTGCGCGCTGTTTTTTCTTGGGATTGGATGGATTCAGTGGAGTATGGGCTGGCGGGAATTCATTATATCACCTCGAATTATCGCCAAGAGATTGCTTTGGCAACCGAAGCCTTAGGCGCGATTTATGCAAAAACAGTTCTTTCCGTTCAGAGCGCGGATGAGGAGCTATTACTGGAATTGGGAATTCCCAAAGAAGCATTGCTGGCAGTTCGAGTTCTAGTTAAGTCCGAAATGGTGACGGTAATAGGTCGTTTTGATTTTGTGCAGACGACCAAAGGGATAAAAATGATTGAGTTTAATGCAGATACTCCAACTAGCGTTGTGGAAGCCTTCTTCGTAAACGCCAAAGCTTGTGCCTATTTTGGTGCGAATTGTCCAAATGAAGGGATGGAAGTTCAAATCAACAAAGCGTTCACAGGTATCGTTAAGTTGTACAAGGAGCAGGGTTATGCCACTGACTCGATTGTTTTCAGTGCCCTGGGTTGGCATGATGAGGACCGGGATACCGTGAAGTATTTAATGGATCACTCTGGGTTGGAGGCGAAGTTTGTCGCACTCGAAGACCTACGGGTTTCTGAAGATCGATTGTGTGCTCTGATAGACGAGCAGCTCATTCCAATTGATGTCTGGTATCGCCTTCATGCCTTAGAGAAACTCGCTGTGGAGAACGATGAACGTGATGAATACCCAACGGGGGCCCATGTTCTTGATTTGGTGGCGAGAGGCAAACTTGCGATCATCAATCCACCATCAGCGTTTGTCGCGCAGACAAAAGCACTTCAAAGCCTGATCTGGAATCTACACGAAGCGGGTGAGTTCTATACGCCCCAAGAGCACCAGTGGATTGAGACCTATATGCTGCCTACCTATATGGAGAATCGATTTCTGAACGTGTCGCCGTATGTGACTAAGCCTATCTTCGGCCGCGAGGGCGGAGCGGTCAGTCTATTCGAAGCTGACGGACAGGTTGTCGAGCAAGATAAGGATGAATTTTATTGGGATCAACCGATGATCTACCAGAAACGGGTTGAGATGGAAGAGGTTGAAAGTAATACTGTGGGTGGGACTTACAGGGGAAGGCTGCTCTGGGGTTCGTTTTTGGTCGGAGGTAGAGCTTCTGCTATATGTGCCCGTATTGGGGAGCGAATTACCGGCAATCTATCGTGTTTCTTGCCAACCGGGATAAAGAAAAGTGAGGGGGAAGAGGGGCAATGA